>NZ_BCUZ01000114.1 GCF_001591485.1 Neobacillus fumarioli NBRC 102428
ATAAATTCTTATACCATAAACAAAAGCATTAATGATCGCTGTATGTGCATTTTTATCTTTTCTTATTAATCTTTATCAACATTGCATATGAAACTCAGCTGTTAGAGGATAACTCCTTGTATTTAGTGATGGAGTACGCCATCAAAGATCTCATAGTTTTTCCTTCAGTTAATCTGAAACGTCCATTTTCATTTTTTTAAACATCTATCCAAAATTCCCCCTTTCTACAACATGTTCATTCAATGTTAACAAAAAAAGAGCCGGGACATACCCCAACTCATCATTATTATTGTGAGATCTTGCTTAGCTCACTTCAATAAAAGGAAACTTCCAACTATATCCAGTCTCTAACCTCAATTCCTAATTCCGGCTCTGTAGAAACGTTCACAACCATTGATCTAATTGATTCAACGATTATGGTAGATACCTAATACAGATACGTGCTGCCCTATTAAATTTTTGCGGTTTTTTGAAATTTAATCCTGAAAAAACGCCGTAATGGTTTTCTTCACCTTTTGCTGATTAAGCACGATTTGATCATTATACGCTTGCAGTACATCATCATATAAACTTTCTTGGGTTCCTTGCAGTTGTTTGTATTTGACATCTGTATTTGGATCAATGTTTTTCAATGCAAGGCCGAGGCTCGCCATATCCGATGTTGACATGTTCGTCGCAAGCATATAATTGGATGAAGAATTTAGGAGTGATGGCAGTTTTGGCAGGTTTCCCGGGCTTAAAGCTTCTTTTGCAATTCCTTTTAGAATCTCAATCTGAGCCATTTGCCGTCCATAATCTCCGCCGGCAGCCGAGTGACGTTCACGTGCAAGTGCCAAGGCTGTCGTTCCGTTCACAAAATGAGGTCCAGGCTGAAACACTTGGGATCCTATTTTCACGGTCTCAGGAACGTTCATCGTAATACCGCCCAATGCATCCACCATCGCTTGAATCCCTTGAAAATTGGTTTCAGCATAATAATCAACCGGCACTCCGGTAAAATCACTAATCACTTTCACCGCTTCTGCAATCCCCTGCTTTGGACCATGCTTGGACTGCAAAACATATTGGACACTGGTTAGTTTGGTGTATCCATATCCCGGTAAATGGACACGGGTATCACGTGGAATACTAATTGCCTTTACTTGATGACGGTTTACATCCACATGCGCCAATATCATTGTGTCGGAGTGTCCAATGGTTTCGCCAGGTCTTTGGTCCGAACCTAATAATAAAATATTCACACTCCCCGCATTAAAATGCTGTGCGGGCTGGATTCGATAATAAGCAAACGCAGCACCAGCAAATATCACAATGATGACGAGAAACATAATATTTCGAAACACTTTCCACTTGCTCTTCTTTTTCTTGTATCTTTCAGATCTCATTTTATCTTCCATCGGAGTAAAAACTTCCCTCCTTATCGTATTTCTTCTTATTATTTGAGACACCCGTTTATTTTACAACAAAAATATGAAAAATAACGTATAAAAAGTTCATATATAAGGCTCTTGGAATCGTTAGGATGAATCACCCAACCAGCTGAAAAAATAAATTTTCGCACGGTCCTTGACACATGGTTTTCCTCGGCTTGGGTCATAAAACATGTTCTCATGGACCAAGTGTTTGCATTTTTCCTCAGCTTGGGCTATGAAACATCATCTCATGGACCGGATGCTCCTGGTTTTCCTCAGCTGAGGCCATGAAACACCTTCTCATGGACCGGATGCTCCTGTTTTTTCTCGGCTCGGGCCATGAAACATCATCTCATGAACCGGAAACCTACGTTTTTGATCGTCTCAGGCCATGAAACACGACCCCGTGGACCGGGTGCTCATCTTTTTCCTTGCCTCAAGCCATGAAACACCTTCTCATGGATCGGTTACTAACGTTTTTTCCGGCTTGGGCCATAAGCTGGAGCTGAAAGATAGATAGCCATATCAAAATTATCCACACTTAAAATGTATAATTCCCTTAACAGTCAAAAAAGACGCCTTCTAAAATGGCGTCCTTCGTATGCATTGATGCTATTTTTTTAATGTTAAGCCAGCCTGGGAAAGGTTCTTAGCCTTAGACCGTCTAGTTGCGACAAGAATTGCTGAATACAACACCAGAGCAATCCCCAATACCTGCCACCCCTGCAGATGTTCTCCAAGAAACAATACTCCCGTTACTACTGCAACGATAGGTTCGATCGTTGCCAAGATGGAAGCCTTACTAGCCTCTAAATGTTTTAAGCCTGACGTATACAAAACAAAAGCTGCAACTGTGGATACTGACGCTAACAATACCGCTGACACCCAAACATCTGCATATTGAAATTGATGGGTCTTTCTTATGACGTCACTTGTTAGTAACATGAAAATACTCGTATACATAAAGGTGTATGTTGTAATGGTCAATCCGGAATACCTTTTTGTTACAGGTTTACTGAAAATACTGTACAATGCATAACAAAATCCAGACAGAATCCCCATTAACAAAGTTTTCACAGGGACATCTTCCTGACCGAATGGCAGCAGGCCGACAACCAATGCACAACCTGCAATTGCAAGAGCAAGTGCGCAGATTTTACGAATGGTCAAGGACTCTTTAAAAAAAATCCGGGATAGAAGAGTGACAAATAATGGACCTGTATATAATAGGGTTACTGCAAGAGATAGACTTGATTGAGAAAAAACTTCGAAATAAAAAAAATTAAAAAAAGCGATGCTGATAATTCCTCCACCAGCGAAAAAAAGATGATCTTTTAATTTGGTACGTAACTGATCCCGGTAAAATGCTGCCATAAGCAGAATTAAGATCACAAAGGTAAAAACAGCCCGAATAGCAACTACATCCCAAGCCGTAAAGCCATGAGCATATAATGGAGCAATAAATAAACCAATCAGTCCCCAACATACCGCACCAGCAATTGTCGTCAAATAAACTCGCAGACTTGACAGCTTTTCCATACCACTCACTTCCTATAGTTGTACACTAATTATTAAAAAAACTAGAGATTCGATCTTTTCCATCGAATCTCCAGTTTTTACTTACCCCACAATTTTCGTTGAGGATGATTCAGAACCCGCTATATCCGTAGCATCTTCATCAAAAACAGCTTTTGGTAAGCCAGTTCGGGTGCCCCAGTAATAGGTAACAAGGGAAATGATCACGACGCAGACAACATCCCAAGGCTGTTTAATGGCACCATTTCCACCGAACATTCCAAAGCACGAAACGACCATAATGGCAAGATAATAGAACACAAGCCATAAAGAAGACTTCACTTGCTGGGCGAAATTTACCTGCTGGGTTGGTACCCATTTCTTGCAGAATAAATAGATCACAAACATCAAGATTTGAGAAGAAAGCAGCCATGATAGAGTGTTCCAGCCAGACCAATAGACGATTAAGGAACCAACAATAAAAGCAAGAGGACCGATGACAGCCATTCCTTTCAAATAGAATGGACGATGAAGGTCTTTTGCATTATGCCGGAAAGCTCCAGCCGAAATTGGCGCAAGTGCATAGCTCAAACAAAGAGCTGCCGAAACAACGCTGATTAAAACGTCCCATGAAGGGAAAGGCAGTGTCCAAAATACTGACAAGGCAAACGATAACCAAAGAGCTGGACGAGGAATACCGGTCTTTTCGTCAATTCTTGTAAAAATTTTAAACAATGTCCCGCTGCGTGCCCAACCGTAAATAATCCTTGGTGTTGCATTCATATAAATATTTCCAGTTCCACTAGGGGAAATCATCGCATCCACCACAATGAAAACAGCCAGTACTGATAAACCAAGAACTGTCGCAATATCTTTAAACGGAAGGCTGAAGGCCTTATCAATCCCTGACCATCCATTTGACAACATATGTGTTGGAATACTTCCAAGGAAAGCAACTTGTAATAAAACGTAAACAATCGTTGATAAAATGACCGATAGAATCAATGCAATCGGGATGGTCCGCTGTGGATTTCTGGCTTCACTTGCAGCGGCAACAATTGGCGTTAATCCTAAATAGGCAAAGATTACCCCGCCTGTCGAAATAGCAGATTGAATCCCAAAGGTCCCTAATGGTGCAAATCCATGAATGGAGAAATTCGCTGATTTCAATTGTGTTAATAGAACAATAATGGTAAGGGCTGGGACAAAGAATTTAAAGATTGTAATAATCGTATTTGACTTCGCAAAGGTTTTGACACTCCAATAATTGAGTAGAAAAAAGAGTAATAATAGGGCAAATTGGACAAGCCATCCCGCAACAGTAGGCGAACTGGATCCCGCCTTTGTTAAAAAGGGAAACCAGGCTGCAGCATATTGACGTCCAGCCTCCACCTCAATAGCAATCAAACTTGAGTTGGCAATGACGGTAATGGAACCAATCAGATACCCCATAAGCGGGCCGTGAGAATAGACCGGATAGCGGACAACTCCTCCTGCACGCGGAAGTGCTGCGCCAAGTTCACAATACACCAAGCCTAAGACAAGAATCGCAATGCCGCCAATTACCCAAGAAAGCGTCCCTGCCGGACCAGCTAGCGAGCTGACGTGGCTTGCAGCAAAAAGCCACCCTGAACCAAACATAGATCCAAAACCTATAAAAGTAAGATCCAACAATGATAGCTGTCGTTTAAATTTCCCTTTTGCTGACATCAACGCAACACTCTCCCTTAACTTTATCAAAATAGTTTGAATAATTGCTTTAAAAAATTTTTTACTCCTCCACAGCTGTTGTGATAAATTCCCTTTGTCACTCTCCTGTCTTGGTAGTTTTTTAATTATATTATATATATTTTTGAAAGCGTTGTCATATATTAATATAAAATAATAATATTCTAAATATAACGAAAAACCGGAAAGCCCTGTAAATCAGAGCTTTCCATCCTTCAACATCCAAAAATTACTATTTAATATTCACCCAAACACTCTTCACTTCTGTATAGTTGTCGAGTGCGTAGGAGCCCATTTCTCTTCCAATCCCCGATTGCTTGTAACCACCAAATGCTGCCGCCGGATCTTCCAAATTATAGTCATTAATCCAAACGGTTCCGGCTTTTAATTTGTTCGAGACTTTAAGCGCTGTTTTGATGTCTTTTGTCCATACGCCTGCTGCTAGTCCATATGGAGTGTTATTGGCACGTTCAATCACTTCTTCTACTGTGTCAAATGGTAAAATCACAACGACGGGTCCGAAAATTTCCTCTTTGGCAATGACCATATCATCCGTTACATCAGCGAAAACAGTTGGTTGTACGAAATAGCCTTTATCAAAAGCTTTTTCGCCTCCGGCAACAACCCTTGCACCTTCCGCTTTGCCTTTTTCAATATAGCCGAGCACCCGTTCCAATTGTCTTTTCGAAACAAGCGGTCCCATTTCTGATTCTGGATGTAAACCAGCGCCAAGTTTGACATGATTGGCCCGTTTCGCAAATTCCTCCACCACTTTTTCGTAATGTTTTCTTTGAACAAAGACACGAGAACCGGCGCTGCAGTTTTGTCCATGGTTATACATAATGCCATTAAAAGCTCCCGTAATCGCTTCTTCCAAATCGGCATCTTCCAAAATTATATTTGGAGATTTGCCGCCAAGTTCTAATGTTATATTTTTAATGGTGTCCGCTGCTTGTTTCATAATATATTTACCAGTTGCAGTCGATCCGGTAAAGGCAACCTTATCGACGTCTTCATGATTCACAATCGCGGCTTCTGCAATTTGGCCGAATCCTGGGACAATGTTCACGACTCCATCAGGGAAACCGGCTTCTTGCACAAGCTTAGCTAAGTATAGCGCCGACAGGGGTGTCTGCTCCGCTGGCTTTAAGACGATCGTACAGCCGGTTGCAAGTGCCGCTCCCATTTTCCAAGATGCCATCGTCAGCGGATAGTTCCAAGGGATAATTTGCCCGACAACACCAATCGGTTCGTGTCTTGTATAGTTTACATAATCCTTTGAAATCGGTACAGTTTGACCAAGGATTTTCGTTGCCCAGCCAGCATAATAACGGAATTGCTCAACAGTAGCCGGAATATCATCCGAGAGGGCCACTTGGTAAGGCTTGCCGTTATCAAGTGCTTCCAATTGGGCAAGTTCTTCGCGATGTTCTTCGATTAAATCGGCTAACTTGTAAATCAATCGAGCGCGCTCTGCTGCACTGAGATCAGGCCATTGACCGGATTCAAAGGATTTACGGGCGGCCTTTACAGCCAAGTCGATGTCTTCTTCCTGTGCTTCACTTACGACCGCCAGCACCTCTTCCGTCGCCGGATTGATCGTTTCAAACGTTTTCCCGCTAACAGATGGGACGAATTTTCCATCTATAAATAATTCGATTTTTCCATTTACAAATTCTTCTACCTTTGGCTTTAATGCCATGAAAGTCGTTTGCATCGTTTGGCCTCCTTCTATCACTTTTTCAATCCGGGATGCGTTACGCATGGACAGCCAGATCTAAGCCAGCTAACAATTTTTTCAGTTTTTGGTCTTCTTCAGGGGTTAAGCCTAAGCGCGGATGACGGGCAGGCCCTCCTGCTTGACCAAGCAGATCCAATGCTCGTTTACAAATTTGAACATATTTACCCGAACCTTCAAGGAAGGAACATAGCGGTAAAATTTTATCGTTTATTTCCCAAGCTTTGTCGATATCTCCGTTTTGGAAGTAATTGAACATATCCGTTATTAGCTTAGGCACAATGTTTCCTGCTACAGCAATCCAGCCGGTTGCTCCGACAAAATACGATTCCATGACTAATTCTTCTGAACCGCAGAATACTTCGAAATGGCCTTTTCCTTGCCGTGCCAAGTCTCTTGCTTTGCCGATTTCACCGCTTGATTCTTTAATATGCGTGACATTTTCGCAATCTTTACCGATTTTTAGCATCAGCTCTGTGCTCATATTCACCCCGGATGTAAATGGGTTGTTATACAGCATGATGGGGATATTGACAGCATTTGACACTTCTTTAAAATGGAAATAGATTTCGTGTTCCTTCGGTTTGCTATAGTAAGGATTAATGATCAGGGCGCAATTTGCACCATGGGCTTCAGCTTGTTTGGTGTACTCGATCGTTTCCTTTGTTGTTTCAGCCGATGTTCCGACAATAACAGGCACGCGGCCGTTTACTTCTTTCATAACGACATCTACCATTTGATATCTTTCTTCTTTTGTTAAGCTGACAAATTCTCCTGTGCTGCCATTGATGACAAGACCGGCAACCCCTTGACTGATGAAGTAATTTACATTATTTCTTACTCCAGCCCAATCAATTTCCTGCTCCTTTGTCATCGGTGTAATTAATACGGGAAAAGCTCCTCTAATGGTTGTCATGTGAAATCCTCCTTAAAGTAAACTATTTTAATAGAAATCCTGCTGCCAGCGGATCAGTAGGATCTAATAAAAACGTATGCATGCCGGTGATAAATCCACGGCCTTCGTTAGCTCAATAAATTTGCTTATGATAACACTATAGATAATTACAACTAACTATTGTCCCCTTTTATGTTAATATTCGCCTTTTCAAAACATATATTGACTGTCCGTTCGTTTGAACGAGTTCGGTGCATTGTGTTAGCAGGAATAGTAAATATTTCACCTGGTTTCAAAGAAACTGTTTCATTGTTTTCTAAATCTATGAAAAGTTCCCCTTCTAATACATAAAATAATTCATCGCAATCATCGTGTTTATGCCAGTGAAATTCTCCATTTATCACAGCTATTTGTTGCTTTAAAATAAAGTTTGATCAAAAACACCTAACAAACTGGCACTTTATGATAAACAAAAGAAACCATTTTGAAAAAAAGATTGATCAAAATGGTTTTTTTCAGAAGATCTAAGTTTCGTTTTTATAAAAAAGTTTGATCATTTCATAATGGTGTTGCTCCACAATCGCTCCCTAATGCTGAAGACAATCTGGGAGCGCAAACATGATTATGAAATGGTTTGTAATACTTTAGAAACCTCTTTTTCAATAACGGAATCATCTACGGTATTTAAATGTTCAGGCCTAAGCAATTGATATTGTTTCATTTTATAAAAATCTATAATCGCTTGTTTCAAGGTAACATCATACTGAATTGAAAATGAGGGTTCCATGAAACGCCGCAACACAGCGTCATCTTGAACCATAAACAACACCGGATTCAATTTGTTGAATATCTTCTGCTTCATCCCGGATTCAAAAAAGGTTTGTAAATTTTTAATTCGACTTTGTTGCGCAGCTGCAAGATCCTCAAAATGGTGCGGGTAAAATTCTTTGAGATCATTTAAGAACAAATCAGATATAAAAGTTACACATATCAACGATTGCAAAAACGTCTTTTGAAAGCGCTCGTGACAAACTCGTCTCGGCGTACATCGGTGACGGATCCAACCGCTGGCCAGCTGTGCACTACCTCGATGCGGCGCGTCTGTTCCGGTTGGCGTTGGAAGACGCCCCAGCAGGATATACTACACGGGGTTGGCGAAGAGGGTATACCAGTCCGTGACATCGCCCAAGTTATTGGTCGCCACCTGAACCTACCGGTGGTCAGTCTTTCCAAAGAAGAGGCAGACACCCACTTCGGCTTTTTCGGTGCCTTTGCGGCGACCGACAACCCAACGTCGAGTGTACTGACTCAGGAACGCTTGGGATGGCAGCCAGTGCATCCTAAGCTCATTCTAGACCTCGAAAAAGGACATTATTTCAGTAACTAAAGTTACAGA
>NZ_BCUZ01000115.1 GCF_001591485.1 Neobacillus fumarioli NBRC 102428
AAAAGGCTAGCATACCCGTCCCTCCATATAAAGTTTTTAGTACGGATCACTTATGCTTAATAAGCAGTATGCCCATGTTCGGTGGTTAGTCTACTTGACCTTAATTTTATTGTCCAGTTAAATGTAGCCGATTCAGGTTCAAGATAAATAATGAAATAATGAATACACCCCTTGACCCTGTACCTTGGTACAGGGTTTATAATTGTTTTGGAGGTGAGCTTCTTGGTGGAGTACCGTATCGGTGAAATTGCGAAAACATGCAATGTCAATAAAGAAACAATTAGGTATTACGATCGAATGGGTTTGATTTCTAAGCCTACAAGGACTGATTCGGGTTATCGATTGTATTCCGATGAAACGATTAATCGGATTTTGTTTATTAAGCGAATTCAAGATCTCGGTTTTACTTTAACAGAAATTCATAAATTACTAGGCGTTGCTGACAAGGAAGAAGTAAGATGTGCGGATATGTATGATTTTGTTGTTCATAAACTTGATGATGTTAGGAAAAAAATTATAGACATGCAGAGAATTGAATGTATGCTAACGGACTTAAAAAACCGATGTCCGGATGAAAAGGCAATCCATGAATGCCCAATCATCGAAGCGTTAATGGACAATAAAGAAAAGGAGGAACATCAGTGAAACAAAATGCAAAAATATGGGGTTGGGCTTTTTAGCCTTAATTTCCTGTCCTTGTCATCTCGTTTTGATTCTTCCTCTACTTGCCGGCACAACGCTTGGTCAGTTTTTTTGCGTCCATCAAACATCCGCCAGTGTTATTTTGGCAGTTATATTTATAATTTCCATTTTGATACGAGCAAACAAACAAGCAAAAAAAGACACTGTACACGATTGTTGCTGAGTTCCAGGGAGAAAACGAGGTGAATGAATTTGAGCGAAAAACTAACAAGCTGTGGTGCTGTATTTTCCGCTTTTCTTATGTCCGGCTGCTGTCTCGGACCTTTAATTCTCATTCCTTTTGGTTTGTCTAGTTTGGCAGGAACGTTAGCGATTTTTTCAATCAAGTACCAACTGTTTCTCAAGACCATGACGTTATTATTTCTTGGGGTTTCGTTTTATTTGGTTTATGGACGAAAACGAAAAATTAAAAGTACGGTCATCACTTTATGGACGACTACCGTTTTAGTTTTAGGCTCATTTCTTTTTTTAGAGTTGATTGAAAGAGGACCTATATAAAGGTGGGTGTTTTCTATGAGAACAATGGGAATTATGGTGATAGCGTCCGTTTTATTATTGAGTACGGCATGTTCTTACAATGAAAAATCAGCAGCAACTGTAAAAACTACAAATACAAGCACAGTTGTTGCAAGCAAAACGGCGACGTTCACGGTTACTGGACTTGAGTGCTGTCCGCCTTCTGTGGTTCAGGAATTAATTTCAGAGGTCACCGGTGTCATCAAGGTAGACGTTGAACCTAAGGGAAGCACGGGGAAAGTCACTGTTTCCTTTGACGATAAAAAAACCGATGTAAAGCAAATTCAAATACAAATTACAAAATATGGATTTGATGTAATTGGAGGTTAATAAATGAAAAAATACCGGATCAATGTTTATGGTATGACTTGCAGCAGCTGTGAAGAACATGTTGCAACTGCACTTAAAAAAAGTGGTGCTGTTAATATCGATGCCAATTTTCGCCTCAATGAAGCTACGTTTGAATTACCGGATGATGTTGGATCTGAAACTGCTCAAAATGCCATCAATGAGGCAAAATACCAGTCTGGAGATGCGGTATTGATTGAATCTGATGATGCTTTTATTCTCGGTGATGAGTGCGAATATGATTTTCTTATTATTGGTTCCGGTGGAGCAGCTTTTTCCTCAGCCATTAAAGCGGTGGAATATGGTGCAAAGGTTGCAATTATCGAACGTGGAACAGTTGGGGGAACTTGCGTAAATATCGGTTGTGTTCCTTCCAAAACATTGCTTAGAGCAGGAGAAATTAATCATTTGGCAAAAAGTAATCCCTTTGTCGGATTACATACATCAGTTGGTCAAGTGGATCTTCGCCAGCTTGTTGAACAAAAGGATGAATTAGTTAGCAAGCTTCGTGAAGAAAAATATGTAAATTTAATTGGTGAATATGGCTTTGAACTTATCCGAGGCGAAGCAAAATTTGTTAATGAAACCACAGTTGAGGTGAATGGAAAGCAACTAACAGCCAAGGGGTTTTTGATTGCTACCGGTGCTTCCCCTTCTGTTCCGAATATCCCTGGATTAGAAAAAGTGACTTACTTAACAAGCACTACATTGCTAGAGCTTAAAGAATTGCCAAAACGACTTGCAGTGATTGGTTCAGGATATATTGGTATGGAGCTTGGGCAACTGTTCCATAACTTAGGTGTCGAAGTTACCTTAATGCAACGTAGCCCACGGGTCTTCAAAGATTATGACCCAGAGATTTCAGAAGCGATAACCAAGGCGTTGACTGAGCAAGGTATTCATTTGATTACGGGAGCAACATTTGAACGTGTTGAACAAGAAGACGGATTGAAGAAAGTCCATATAATTGTAAATGGCGAAAAGAGAGTGATTGAAGCTGAACAACTTCTTATTTCTACTGGACGCATACCAAATACAGAGGCATTAAATCTGGAAGTAGCTGGCGTTAAGACTGGAAGACGAGGAGAAGTCCTTGTTGATGATTATTTACGTACGACAAACCCACGAATTTATGCTGCTGGTGATGCCACTATGAGTCCTCAATTCGTGTATGTAGCTGCATATCAAGGAGGAATTGCTGCAGATAATGCAATTTGCGGTCTTAAGCGTAAAGCCAACCTTGAAGCCCTAGCCGGGTTCACTTTTACCAACCCCTCCGTTGCTTCTGTCGGTCTTACCGAAGAGAAAGCAAAAGAACAAGGATATGAAGTCAAATCATCAGTTCTTCCGTTAGAAGCAGTTCCAAAAGCGTTAGTCAATCGTGAAACCACAGGTGTATTCAAATTGGTTGCTGATGCCAAAACCTTAAAGATATTGGGTGTGCATATTGTTGCTGAAAACGCAGGCGATGTGATATACGCTGGTACATTAGCCGTAAAATTTGGGCTTACGATTGAAGATTTACGTGAAAGCCTTGCCCCATATTTAACAATGGCAGAAGGGCTGAAATTGGCAGCTTTGACATTTGATAAAGATGTATCCAAGTTATCTTGTTGTGCGGGCTAAAAAAGGAAAACAAAAAGAGAGAAGCAATCTAAAATGGTACCTGTAGGTAGGACACTCGAAAAAAAGAGTGTTCAACCTACAGGATTTTTATATACTTGAATTTCAGAATATGGGGATTAGGGGACAATATGAGTAAAATAACTTTTTCAACTAAAGAAATAAACATACTTCAAAAAAATCCAAATGTACAGCGTGTCAGCGAAAAGTCTATTACCTATACTGACGATTTTAAAAATAGATTTATAGATGAATACCAAGCTGGCAAATCCCCTCGTCAGATCTTTGAGGAGAACGGCTTCGATGTGGATATTATCGGCATAAAACGAATTGAACAGTCAGCACATAGATGGAAAAAAGCCTATGAAAAGAATGGCCTGATCGGGCTTACAGATTCAAGGAAAACGGCTTCCGGCAGACCCTTAAAGCGTGAGCTTACACAGTCCGAAGTGATTGAAGTATTGGAAGGACAGGTGGAGCTGTTAAAAAAGCTAGAAACGACCGAAAGGAGGCTGCTAAACGCAAGCGAAAGTTTAAATCCGAATAAAGCATACCAATTGATCCAGGAGACCATTGAACAGAACGGATTCAAGGGGATGACCAGTTATTTTTGTGACCTTCTGGATGTCTCACGGTCGGGATATTACAGTTATCTGAAGGCTTCCTCTGTTCGGGAAGCACGGGAGAAATTGGACCTTGAAGCGAAGGAAATCATCTTAAAGGCCTTTGACCGGCGGGGATATAAGAAAGGTTCACGCTCCATCAAAATGATATTGGAGAATGAATTTGATATTATCTTCAGCCGTAAAAAGATCCAGAGGATCATGAGGAAATATGGAATCGTTTATCCTCACCGGAAGCCTAACCCTTATAAAAAGATCGCTAAAGCAACGAAGGAGCATCGGGTTGTCCCGAACAAATTAAACAGGGAATTCAAGCAGGGAATCCCCGGGAAAGTATTACTTACGGATATCACTTGTCTTCCATATAACGGAAATTGTATGGCTTATTTGTCGACCGTAAAAGACGCCTCCACCAATGAAATCCTGGCTTATCATGTGTCTGATCGCATCACCTTGGACATCGCCACCAAGACGATCCATAAATTGAGGAACAATAAGAAAATTACTCTCCATGAAGAAGCTTTTATCCACTCAGACCAGGGAAGCCACTATACAAGCCCACGATACCAGAAGCTTTTAAAGGAGTATGGTCTGGGCCAGTCCATGTCACGGAGAGGTAACTGTTGGGATAATGCCCCTCAAGAGTCCTTCTTTGGCCACCTAAAGGATGAAGTGGACTATAAATCGGCAAGAACATTGAAGGAATTGAAGTCAAAAATTGATCATTACATGGTTTACTATAACAATTACCGCTATCAGTGGAATTTAAAAAAGATGACCCCTACTCAGTATAGGAATCATCTTCTAGCTGCTTAATCTCTTTTTTATTGTGTCCTTGACATGGGTGCCACTTTAATCCGTTGTTTCTTTCTTTTTTTATTGATAAAGTAAAATCAAAAAAAGGGCTGAATGGGTTGATTTATTGTAAACCCCCAATCAAACAACGCATATAAACACGCAGCGCCTCCTGGTACTATGAATGTATCAATTTAAGGGAGGTGCTTTTCATATGCCACAACAAAAACTAACCATCGTCTCCGTAAAATTACATACCGAAAACAAAAATAATTCCACATTAAAACCAGCAGTGGTTTCCTCAAATCCAACTTGCACGATCAAAACCGGCAACGTTGAAATTTCTTTTTTCAACGGCGTAGATGAGCACATCATCCAAACGGTTATGAGGGAGTTGAAAGATTAATGAAACACGATTATACAGGTTAAAAACATTTATATCATTTGTGGTAAAACAGACATGAGAAAAGGAATTGAAGGCCTGGCAACACTGATTCAAGATTCTTTCGAACTTGATTCATATGGTGATTCTATTTTTCTATTTTCCGGGTGGAGTAAAGATCGATATAAATGTTTGTATTTTGATGGTGATGGCTTCGCCATGCTTTATAAACGTTTGGATAACGGTAAACTTCAATGGCCAAAAAATGAAAATGAAGTACGCAATCTTTCACAACAGGAGCTTCGCTGGCTCCTTGAAGGATTATCAATTCAGCAGCCAAAGGCGATTAAGTCATCATCAAAAGGTGTTTTTTAAATTCGTTGATGTCCTTCAATTTATCTTTATTCCACTGTTCGAACTCGTTATAATAAGAAGAGTGAATCTGAACGAAGAGTGGTGAATGAAGTGGCGAACGTTTCTTGAACGAGTGAAAATCAATTTGAGAGATTAATTGGATTGGTTGAAGAGCAATTGGCTAATGCGAATCAACAAGAACTATCAAAAAAATTGGATCAATCATTGAAACAGAACGAAGCGTTAACCGAGCAAGTTCGCCATTTAACTAAGCTTTTATACGGATCAAAAACCGAAAAATCGAAATACAACGCGCCTGATGGGCAAGTGTCACTATTTGAAGATGACCCGTCTTTTAATGAACCTGAGCAACACAGGAGAACAAAGCCAACAGACGATTTCTTACACTGTTGTACGAAAAGTTCAAAAGAAAAACGAAACGATTCATTGCATAATGATATTGAAGTAGAAGCTGTTCACCATCATCCGGAAAATACAATCTGTGACTGTTGCCAAGGCCAAATGATTGAAATTGGCAGTACAATCGTACGTGAAGAAGCAGAATTTATTCCTGCTAGAATGAAGAAAGTCCAACATTTTGAACATGCTTATGAATGTAAAAATTGTAAAGGCGATGCATTTCATCAAGCACAAATTAAACGTGGTAAAGCGCCACAATCTCCCATTCAACGTAGTATCGCAAGTCCTAGCGTACTTGCCAAAGTCATCTATGATAAATTTGCACAATACTTACCCCTTTACCACAGGTTAAGGAATGGGATCGTTATGGCCTGAATACCAATGCCAAGAACCTTTCGAATGGGGTCATTCGTGCATCACAAGATTGGTTATTGCCTATTTATGAACGAATGAAACATTTGATAATGGCCAAATCGCTTTTACATGTCGATGAAACGTATGGGCAAATTCTCAACCGATCCGATGGGAAATCTGGTCAAACCAATGCATATAATTGGGTATTTCGAACTGTACCATGCCAAGGGCCACCAATGACTCTCTTTCAAAGTGCCTTATTACGGGCACGTTCTGTCCTTGAAAGTTTTATAGAAGGCTTTTCTGGGACGATTATTTGCGATGGTTATTCTGCCTATGATAAATTGGAAGGCGTTACTTTCGCAAATTGTTGGGCCCATGTTCGTCGTTACTGGCTGAAAGCAGACAGCAAAAATGGTCGAATCGGTGTGAACTTTTGTAACGATTTGTACTGTCTCGAAAGGAAATTTATACACTTGTCTTCGAGTAAGCGCAGAAAAAAACGCCAAAAATACTCGAAGCCAATTGTAGATAAATTCCTTGTGTGGATTGGAAAATCACTATTCTACGGGAAAAATGCTCTCGCAAAAGCAGCTGAATACACATTGAACAGGGCAAATGGACTGAAAGCATTCCTAAATGATGGGCGCATTGAAATTGATAATATTCCAGCCGAAAATGCCATCCGTCCCAACGTTATAGGAAGAAAAAATTGGCTCTTTAGAGTTAGTGAATCTGGCGCTAAAGTGAACGCCATCTGTTTGAGTATCGCAGAAACTGCCAAAAGTAACGGTATAGATTTCTATGAATACATAAAGAAACTTTTGACGGATCTACCGAATCTCGGCATCCATCAAAGACCGGAAATTTTAGACCAATACATGCCCTGGTCAAAAATGATCCGGGCAGAATGTAGTAAATAAAAGAAATAGCCGTAATTCGATTAAAAAAATTAGAATTTACGGCTACTTGTGATGCGTATCGGAAGGTACGCTTCTTTTTTATATTTCGGGCTTACAACCGGCTTTCAGGATCCCATACGTTTCTAAATGAGAAATTTTAGATTACACTCGTTATTAATTTTACATCCATATTTCCATTCGTTGCTTTAGAGTAAGGACAAACACCATGAGCTTTACGAACTAACTCCTCAGCCTCCGCTAATGATACCCCTTTGATCGACACGTTTAAGACTGCAGCTAATTTAAATCCTCCATCCTGATCTTTCCCAAGTGAAACTTCTGCCGTAACTTTAGAGTCAATTCGTTTTCTCTCTTGTCGTGCTACCAAATTTAGTGCACTATCGAAGCAGGCTGCATAGCCGGCAGCGAATAATTGCTCTGGATTCGTTGCTTTTTCCTTTCCTTGACCACCTAAAGATTTTGGCATTGAAAGGGCTAAATTTAATGTTCCGTCACTGCTTGTTACTTTCCCTGCTCTCCCACCTTCTGCTGTTGCACTGGCAGTATATAATAATTCCATAAAAAATCACCTCAAAATATAATTTTATAAAATTAAATTGCATACAATTTAATTTTATAAAATTATATTACCGATAAGGTATTCCGAAGTCAATAATTAAGTTGTGTAAAATTAAATTGTAGTTTAATTAATTTGTTATTGTATTATAATGGTACTAATGAAAGATGAAAGGACAAGAAAATGGAAAATAATCAATTAAAACTCGAGAACCAAATATGTTTTAAGATTTATTCAGCCGAACGTGAAATCACTAAATTATACAGAAATTTATTAGAAGAGTTGGATGTAACGTATCCTCAATATTTAGTATTATTGGTACTTTGGGAGGAAAAATCGATGACGGTTAAAGAGCTTGGCCAAAAGTTATTTTTAGATTCGGGAACGTTATCACCTATGCTAAAGCGAATGGAAGGGAATAATCTTATTGAACGCCGAAGATCATTAGAGGATGAAAGGATGGTCATCATTTCATTAACTAAAAAAGGTGAAGACCTAAAAGTCAAAGCTCAATGTATTCCATCAAAATTGCTAGAAAATTTGTCCATAGACATGAAAGAATTAAAAAATTTAAATCAAATACTATCAACCATTTTAGCGAAAATTCAACAGAAAATATAAAGCGCGTTTAAAAACGTATAGTTCCAACAAAAAATTATTAAGACTCCTACATTCATATAGTACGGTGTACCGCCACAAGTAAATAAGGTTTTTGCAAAAAAGTAAACAGCACCCTCGTAAACGTCAAATAGTCCCAGCCTTCTAATAGGTGGGGACTATTTGACGTTTACATTCCACACTAAAGAAATTTTTACTGGATGATTTGTTATATCAAATTCTAACTTAGCAAGGGGGGTTGAAACTGATATAGCCTTATCAATTACGTATTCACCCAATGGATGCGATAAACGATATAAATTTGCTCCTTCGGTATTTTTCCGTTCCTTTGAAATCATTTCGTATTTCCCGACAGCTATTTGGTCATTGATTGTACTATTTAGACGGAAACACAAA
>NZ_BCUZ01000116.1 GCF_001591485.1 Neobacillus fumarioli NBRC 102428
GAAAATTTTTCAGGGGGTGTAAACATGAAGTTAGTGGATGAATTATATGAAATGTATCGAAACAAACTGACTGGTGATGAAGAGGACATTGATATGCTGGCATTTGCGTTTTTAGAAGAGATGTCGCATGAAGATCTACTGGCATTAATTCAAGATATGGATAAACAAGAACTTTACGACTTAATGGGCCTGTATTTAATTGAAAGCCTGAAAGGGAAATTCGCTCAGGAACAGTACGGCCAGCATCGTGTTCATACTTATTATCCGAGGAACATACATTGATTTTTACATAAGATCAAAAGGCGGCACAAATTTGCCGCCTTCTTTTTTAAGCAAAAACCTGCTTTAATTCTTCTTTATCATGTTTCAGCCATTCACGCATCAGCTCTTTAGCCCCTTCAAGGGTATGAAGCTTAGCCTGGCCGCATTGACGTTCATTGCTTGCAGGAACTTCTGTTGCTTCAAGGGCAATTTTCATTGTATCTTCGAGAAGATCAATAACTTCATCAACTTTCGGTTCCCCGCTGACAACAAGATAAAAGCCGGTTTGGCAGCCCATTGGCGAAATATCGATAATGTCAAAGCTATACTTCTCGGCGGCATTACGAATATTGTGGGCCAGCAAATGCTCCAGCGAGTGAAGGGCATCCGGTTTCATCGCTTGTTTATTAGGCTGGCAAAAACGGATATCAAATTTATTAACAACGCCGCTACCTACTTTATGAACACCACAATGGCGGACATAAGGGGCTTTTACAGCATTATGATCCAAATCAAAGCTTTCAACTGAAGGCATTTCAATCACTCCTTTGAATTTCTAAACAAATCATACTATAATTTCAAGTTTTTTTCATCATATTAGGCTATTTAGAGCTATTTGTGGTATTTTTGAAAATAAGAAGGTGTAAAACAATGCTAAAAAAATTTTTTATTGCCCTTATTCGTTTTTATCAGATAGCCATATCACCATTAAAACCACCCACATGCCGTTTTTATCCAACCTGCTCGCATTATGGATTGGAAGCCATTCGGCGCTTCGGGACCCTGAAAGGCAGTTATCTTGCGCTTAAACGGATTCTAAAATGCCATCCCTTTCATCCTGGCGGAATCGATCCGGTTCCGGAGAAATGGAACGAATAAGAACAGACAGCGCTCTGGTCAAAATTATGCCTGAACTTGCAGGATTTGTTAGTATTCCCTGACAATAACAGGCATGCACGCAAGTTTCTTTTCAAAAGCTATTCATGTATTACCGACTTGAATGAAGGAGTGATACATGTGGCACAAGATGTTTTATGTGAAGTAAAAAACTGTACATTTTGGGCAAATGGTAATAAATGCAGCGCTGACCGCATATATGTCGTCAGCCACACTGGAAAAACTGCTGATACGCAGAAAGAGACTGATTGTCAAACATTTGAAGCAAAAAATATGTAAAATAGGAAAGAACCAGGCAACAGACTGTCTGGTTCTTTTTAAAGTTTTCACCTAAACGGTCAATCCCCACACGGATACCAAAAGACCAAGGTTTCTTCTACCGGGTCCGAAATGGTATCGGGTTCGGACTACAAAGAATAAAAATACTTCAACTCTGTCCGAAGCGACCCCCACTTCGGGCTGCAAAGAGCTAGAATACTCTTTCGGTGTCCAAATTTATCCTTTTAAAATAATTGAAACTTCCCTTCTTTCACCCATTCTCTTAACGTCCGCCGCAGCAATTTATTAGAAGCATTTTTTGGCAGTTCTTTTGTAAAATAAAACTCTTTCGGAACTTTATATTTTGCAAGTCTCTCCAAACAATATTCCCGAAGGTCTGCTGCTGAAATGCCGGAGCCCTCTGCTAAAACGGTAAAAGCAATGGGAACTTGTCCCCAGACTGGGTCATCCATCCCGGTTACACCTGCTTCGACGACATCTGGATGCGTTAATAATACAGCCTCAATTTCTGCAGGATAAATATTCTCCCCACCCGAAATAATTAAATCTGAACGCCGATCCAACACATATAAAAATCCTTCTTCATCCATATAACCGATATCGCCGGTATATAGCCAGCCGTCCCTAATCTTTTCTTTCGTTGCCTCCGGACGGTTTAAGTACCCTGTTGTAACATTAGGTCCTTTTACAACAATCTCCCCAGCTTGGCCGGCCTTAGCGTCACTACCGTCCTCCAATTCAATTCTAACTTCCGCCGGAAACAAAGGTTTCCCGGCTGACCCTAACTTTTTCAAATTATATTCTGGAGCAAGCGTAACAATTTGGGATGCTGTTTCTGTCATACCAAATGATTGAAATACCGGGATTGATTTTTCAACGCAAGCTTCAAGGAGTGGCAGTGGTGCTGGCCCTCCGCCTAAAAGCATGCAGCGAAAATAGTCTGGCAGCTTTCTATCTTTCAGTGCATCAACAATTCTTGTTAGTGTTGTTGGAACAACTGACATGAGGGTCACATGTTTGGCTATGATATCCTCTATCGTTTTTTCCGCATCGAATTTCTCATGGAGTACAATCGGCATTCCATAAATCACACATTTCATTAACATGGAATACCCGCTTATGTGAAATAACGGCACTGAACATAACCAGCAATCACTATCAGTTATCCCCAAATTTAGCGCCGCTCCAATTGCACTCCACCAGTGGTTCCTATACGATTGCATGACTCCTTTTGGATTGCCGGTTGTACCTGATGTATACATAATAGTACAGAGGTCTGCCAATCTGATTTCATTTTGGATATCGGGGATGCTGCTGCTGCCGGATATTAGCCTGCTTTTGACTGTGGTCATTAATGAGGGATACTGATCATGTATAATTGGTTCAAGATCAGCAAAGGAATCGTCCAAAATCAAAAACGACGACGTTGAATCCATTAACTGCCAAATTATTTCAGCAGGTGTTAAGCGATTATTTAACATGACAGCAGGTGCCCCCAACAGTTGGAGAGCATATAAAATGACGGCTGTATCTAAATGATTTGACAATAACACACCAACCAATTGCTGCTTTCGAATTCCGAGTGCCTGCAGCTTTCCAGCTGTTTCTACACTTCGATCATAGAGTTGTTTAAACGTCAGATTCTGATCTTGAAAATATATAGCCGTCCGCTCAGGCGTTAAAAAAGCTCGTTTTTTTAAAAAATTGGGCATTATTTCGTTTTGCATGTTGTCACCTTCTGGATCAATAGTTTAAACAGCTAATTTAAAAAAACAGCTCGATGATGCTCATCAAGCTGTTTTTTTTAGCGTATTACGGGAACCGCGGGAATTGGCCAAAGTTTGGTTTGCGCTTCTCCTTGAAGGCATCTCGGCCTTCTTTTGCTTCGTCAGTTGTATAGTAAAGCAATGTCGCATCACCGGCAATTTGCTGAAGCCCTGCTAGTCCATCTGTATCGGCATTCATGGCAGCTTTAATGAAGCGTAAGGCAGTTGGACTTTTCTCCAGCATTTCTTCGCACCATTTAATTGTTTCTGCCTCAACTTGGTCAAGCGGTACAACCGTGTTGACTAAGCCCATTTCAAGCGCTTCCTGGGCATTGTATTGGCGGCATAAATACCAAATTTCCCGGGCTTTCTTATGACCGATGATTCTTGCAAGGTAACCTGAACCGTAACCGGCATCGAAGCTGCCTACTTTTGGACCCGTTTGACCAAAAATTGCGTTATCGGCTGCAATCGTTAAATCACAAACAACGTGCAGAACATGGCCGCCGCCAATGGCATAACCTTTAACCATTGCAACAACCGGTTTTGGAATCACACGGATTAGACGCTGCAAGTCTAGGACATTAAGGCGCGGAATTTGGTCCTCGCCAACATAACCGCCATGTCCGCGTACCTTTTGGTCGCCTCCGGAACAAAATGCTTTATCGCCGGCGCCGGTTAAGATAATAACCCCGATTTTAGAATCATCACGTGCATGGGAAAAAGCATCAATCAATTCCATAACGGTTTTCGGTGTAAATGCATTATGTACATGTGGGCGGTTGATTGTAATTTTCGCCATACCGTTATAGGTTTCATAAAGAATTTCATCATACTTACGCTCTGGAACCCATTCAACTGTCAAAACAAAAACCTCCTTGTTCTTATTATGAAAAAAGGACGGTTGTCCCTCTGAACGGTATTAACAGACCGATTTTTACATTCCATTAATACCAGACACAAAGTCACTTACTATTGTACCAAACTTCTCGAATTCTTCCACATGAATTGTATGACCACTGTTTTCAATCGTTATCCAGCTTGCGTTCTTCAGTTCCTTCATCATGTTATGGGCGATACCGCAAAACTTTTCGTCTTCTTTTCCTGTTACGAGCAGAACTTCACAATCCAGGTTCCGAAGCGGAGGCCCCCACCAGGATGGCTGTGATCCAGTTCCCATTCCAAGTAAACTATTTGCCAATCCTTCGGAAGAATTGTTCAGCCGCTGCTTCCTGATCTTTTCTTTCACAGCAGATGGGAGCCGCTTCATCGTGGCAAACAGAGGAATATCCTCCCAATAATCAACAAATGCCTTTACTCCCTGTTCCCGAATAAACTGTGCCAGTTTAGCATCACTCTCACGCCGCCTTTTTCTTTCCGCTTCCATTAAGAGCCCTGGTGAGGAGCTTTCTAATATTAATTTTCTCACCCTTCCCGGAAAGAGGATGGCAAATGAAAGTGCCAGCCTGCCTCCCATTGAGTAACCAAGTAAATCAATACGAGACACCTTGAGCTGATCCAGGATGGTTTTAAGATCGCTGGCGGCTTTCTCCATCTTATACCGATTTACATCATGAGAAAGCTCTGTCTGACCATGTCCAATAATATCTGGAATAATTAATTGAGAATGTGTCCCCCACTGTTCGTGAAAGGGACTCCATGTAGATGAATCACCGGTAAACCCATGCAACAGGACAAGAGGGAAACCGTTGCCGTATATCTCAACATGATATTGCAGACCTTCCGCTGGCACTTTCATTTATCGATCACCGCCGACAAATTTCGAAATTTCCCGGGAAATCGTCTGCCAAAATTCTCGATGCTCTTTTACATTTCTGTCCCTGTTCGTTTCTATTTCATAGACATTGATTCCATTAGATGATTTTTTGATTTCCCTGTTTAAATGATCCCAATCAGATATTTTAATAAATCTGCCGTTAAACATGTTTACAGCATGTTCAAATTCAATGTCCAGAGGCGTACCAAACAAAAGTTCAAAATGCTTCGGATGTTCCGATTGCGGTAAAAAGGAGAAGATTCCGCCGCCATTATTATTTACAAGAATAATATGAATATCAATCTGATACTTCTTGGCGATATACAATCCGGTTAAATCATGGAAAAAAGTTAAATCTCCAAGCACCAAATATAATGGTTTCGTATACGCTGCCGCCCCGATTGCAGTCGATATCGTACCATCAATTCCATTGGCACCACGGTTGGCCATGATTTGAATGGATTTATCATTGTGATGAAAAAAACTATCCAAGTCACGAATCGGCATGCTATTTCCGACAAATAGAACAGCCCCTTCCGGAAGCATATCCGCTAGCTTGTAAAACAGTTTCCCTTCACTTAATTCGGAAACATCATGTAACACAGTCATATTTTCTTTCGTGAGATGATTGATGTTTTGCCACTTCTCCAAATAGCTGCTGTCCTGGTTTACCTGTGTATAAGCTAAAATCTTCTCACAAAACAGCGTTTCATGGCAAAAAAACATATCAGTTGACAACAATGATGGGTCGCGCCATCCACCGCCGCCATCTACAACGATTTGATCCGCATCCTCATTTTCCTTCAAAAAGATCATTAGCGCTTTTGACACGGGCATAGCGCCAAATCTTATGATCACATCCGGTTTTAAAAAGACTTTGGCGTCTTCATTCCGCAAAAAGGTATCATATGTATCAATTACATTTTTGCGCTCATGTGTTCCGCTCCTGAGTTGTGATAATGGATCAGCTAAAATGGGGAATTTTAATGTTTCTGAAAGCCTTGTGACAGCATGAGCAAACCGTAAGTCATTAATGTTTCCGCAAACAATCATTCCCCGCTTTTTTCCCGCCAGCCTTTCAGCAAGTTCCTGAAAACGGTCTTCCGCAACGGTTAGCATCCCATTATGCACTTTAACATACCTTTCAGGCCGTTCAACAATTTCAAAAAGTTTCTCATGCAGGTTCGGAATCAATGGTTCCCGGAATGGGAAGTTTAAATGAACGGGTCCCGCTGGTGCTTGTACGGCTATTGCAATTGCTCTGGCACAGACTGTTCTAGCATAACGAATCATTTCCTTACTGTTCTCTGGCAGGGCCATCTCAGCAAACCATTTCACATGTTGGCCATACAAATGAATCTGATCAATTGCCTGCGGTGCACCGACTTCCCGAAGTTCATGGGGCCGATCAGCGGTAAGCACCAAGAGTGGAACGCGTGAATAACGCGCTTCAACAATAGCCGGAAAGTAGTTGGCCGCTGCTGTTCCGGATGTACAAAGAATCGCCACCGGCCTGTTCGTTGCTTTGGCAATACCTAATGCAAAGAAAGCGGCAGATCGTTCATCAACATGAATATGAACCTTTAAATCCGGGTGTTCCGCCATCACCATGGCCATTGGTGTAGACCTTGATCCTGGGCTGACTACAATATCTGTAATACCTGAATGATATAACTCTGCGACAAAGCTTACAAGATATGCTGTTAATGCTTCTTGATGACTCATATTATTTTCCTCCGAGAGCCGACAGCATGGGCCGAAACTTTAATGCCGTCTCTTGATATTCACTTTCCGCATCAGAATCAGCTACCACTCCGCAGCCGGCAAACAATGATGCTTCATTACCCTGAATTAATCCTGAACGGATCGCCACCGCAAATTCCCCATTGCCTAGGTAATCCAACCAGCCAATCGGGGCGGCATATAAACCGCGGTCCAACTTTTCTACCTGCCTAATCTTTTCAACAGCTTCCTTCTTTGGAAGTCCGCCAAGCGCCGGTGTCGGATGCAGCCGTTCAACAAGCAGTAGCAGGGACGTATCCTCCCGGCATTTGCCAATAACAGGTGTATAAAGATGCTGAATGTCACGTATTTTCATCAGCTGTGGTTTGTCTGGCAAAATAACTTCATCACATGCTTCTTCCAGTGCTTGTTTAATCATCTCCACAACATATTGATGTTCAAGCAGATTTTTCCGGTCATTTAATAATGTTTCCCCTAACATCCTATCCTCTTGAGCCGTATCACCACGAGATATAGAGCCGGCAAGACAAGTAGAAAAAATTTCATTGCCTTGTTTTTTAATAAGTCTCTCTGGTGTCGCACCGATAAAACAATCGCCATTTGACTCAAACGCAAAGATAAAACTTTCATGCTGCTGAACATGCAGCTTCTCCAGCACATCCGAGATCTCTACTTGTCCATTAAACATAAGTCTAAGTTCACGGGCAAGGACGATCTTTTTTAAAGGGCCGTTTGTTAATTCCTTCACAACAGCTGAAACACTATTTTTCCATTCTTTTGGAGAAATTTCTTTTGTTTCGATCAGACCCGCTTGTTGTCCCCTGTGGTCTTGCTGTATCTCATACAGTAACTGAGTACGCTCATTGCTGACCTTAGTTAAAAACGTTTTATCATCATTTGCCTTAAGGACAATATTAGTTGTTAAATAGTTCTCACCATTTATCCTACTTAATAAATATTTTGGTAAATAGAATAATGCGTCAGCATATTTTGACCAAAGCTCTGATTTTTCTTTATCAGGGTCAAAAGAAAATCCCCCAAAAATGCAAGGCCCTGCTCCAATTAACGAATATGGATTAGAAACAAAACTGTCCTTTAATAAACTTCTCCATTCTTGTTCCACATGAAAAAAGCGGCCAGCCTCCTGATCCGTACGAATTTGGTGTGAAATCCCCAGGCCAACGAGAACCAGCTCATCATTTGGATCCTTCCAGAAAAAACGCTCTCCAAGAAAGCGCTTTTCTCCCTGCTTAAAAAAGGCAAGTGGATCCATTGTATCCAGTTTATGAACTTCACTAAGCAGCACAGGATGACCAAGCTCTTTTGCACGATGAATGGCCAAAAGGCCCCTTTCTACTATTTCCGATTCCTGAATGGTAATCAAACCAATCCCTCCAAAACAGTCAAAATGACTGCTGTCCATTCATTTTTCTGCCTTTTTAAAGATACTACCGCTATGCAAAGAAGTCAATTATACTCGTTTCTATTGTTCCGGATTCATTCCCTATTATATGTCATATTTTAAGGATTAGGTTAGCAAATGACTTGAAAAAAATTTCCTACAGGTATTATCTTCTAGTTTTGATAGTAAAATTTGATTGACACTATACCAGTAATTCCATACACTAAGGGGTGGACATAAATAGATAAGAAAAGCGCAAGCGCATTGGTCAGCCTG
>NZ_BCUZ01000117.1 GCF_001591485.1 Neobacillus fumarioli NBRC 102428
GGGGCTAGGCCGCTTGCGCTAGACAATTTTCGAAGTCAAAATTTCTTTCTTTACTTTAAAAAATGACCTAAACCTTTACAAGATTTAGGTCATTTTTTCATTTAGAATCACTCAATTGATAAGATATGGGCTCCGTCAAAGAAAAATAAATACTTTTCTGTAACAGTTTGCTGCCAAATTTGTTCGAGTGCCCTTGCATATAGATGAATCTGAAGCTTATATCTTTCTTCCAATATAGGTTTGGCTTGGTTAAAGCCGTCTTTAAACTTGCCGTTGATCATGTCGGATTTATAGTCGATAAGCGTAAGGCCGCCTTCGTCCTCGAGAATACAATCAATGATTCCTTGAACAAATATGAGCTCATCTGGGGCGTTCCAATCAGGATACACATCGCGGGCAGGCAATGACAGGGTGAATGGGATCTCCCTGTGAACTGCTTTTGCCTGAAAATATCTTCTTCCTAACTCTGTTTCAAAGAATTGGACAATCAACTTGATGTCAATTCCCTGAGCCTGCTCAGGCGACAGCAACTCCCGTTGAACCATTGAAGCAATCTGCCGGCCAATTGTGTCTTCATTGACAGGCTTTGCCAAATCGATATGCTGCATCACCATATGCATAGCGGTTCCCCGCTCTGCCGGAGACAGTGATTTCTCTTGCATAAAATTCGGACGCTTTAAAATCGCTTTATGAAGGGAACGGACAAAGTCTGTGCCGCTCTCTTCATCAACCGTTTGAGCATACCGTTTTAACTCTGAAACAGATTGTTTGGAGCGATAATTTACAGCCTGTGAAAAAGCATATTCCCAATCAAGCCTTGCAGTCACTTCGGCTTGATATTCCGAAGCTTCCGGCACAGTTCTTCCTTGCCGGACTAATTCCAGGAATTGATCCTCTTCCCTATCTTGATTTATTTCTTGCTGCCCTATTTCATCTGCGGTAAGAAGTGATATTCTCCAGGCAGACGGATGGCTGGTGATTTCACTCGGCACCGTTGGTTTCGTTTCCTGGGACATTCTTAATTCTTTACAGTCATGATGGCGGATCAGTGCCGGGCCAAGCCAGTCAATATAGCTTTTGGCCGAGGCACGCTCATAATCTGGCAACAGCCATTCGGGATGCCCAGAAAACTCCTGCCATTGTTCCAATTTTTTCGCCACATTCTTGATAGAAGCCGTCAGGTAAAGCTTCTCTTTTGCTCGTGTTAACGCTACATACAATACACGCATTTCTTCGGCCAGCATTTCGAGTTTCTTCTTCCGCTTAAAGGCTAGCTGCGGCAAGGAAGGATAAGAAATCCTTTTCTCTACATTGACATATTTCGAAGCAAAGCCAAATTCTTTATCCAGCATATAAGGCTTAACAAGATCCCTCGTATTGAATTCTCGGGCCATACCGGCGATAAAGACAACAGGAAATTCCAGCCCTTTACTGCTATGGATGGTCATAATTCGGACAACATCTTCCTGTTCGCCAAGTGCCCTTGCTGCTCCAAGATCATCTCCTCTTTCCCTCATGCGCTCCACAAAGCGCAAGAAACGGAATAAACCTCGGAAGGATGTTTGCTCATAAGCTCTCGCCCGGTCATACAAAGCTCTTAAATTTGCCTGACGCTGTTTGCCCCCTGGCAGGCCGCCTGCAAAGTCATAAAACCGGGTATCACGGTACAGCTGCCAAATAAGCTCGGACAATGCCCCCTGACGTGCCATCGTACGCCATTGCTTCAATAAATCATAGAAATGACGGACTTTCGGATAAAAAGCTTCTTCGCTTTCGGCTTGTTTGCTTAAGCAAAAGGTGGTCAGTGCCTCCCAATATGAGCCGCGTCTTTCATACATACGGATTTTCGCCATTTCTTCCTCATTTAAGCCAACAATTGGAGAGCGTAATACAGCCGCCAGCGGAATATCCTGATATGGATTATCAATAATCCGGAGAAGTGAAAGCATAATCGATACTTCTGTTGCTTCGAAATAGCCAGTTGAAAGATCTGCGTAAATAGGAATTCCCTGCTCTTTGCATTCTTCCATGATTTGCGGCGCCCAAGTCATCGAACGAAGCAAGATGACGATATCCCGGTAATGAATAGGGCGATTCGTATTCGTTTTTGCATTGTAAACCGGTGCCTGGCTCTCAATCAATTCTTTAATTTTCGAAGCAATTACTTTTGCCTCCAGCTGCGACTGTTCGAGTTCAGCAGCATCGAATTCCGCCGTTTCACTCTCCTGATCCGATTCCGTATCTGTTTCTTCCGGCTCGCTGCCATTCTGGTCAATCAAAATCAGTTCCGCTGGAAATGGATCATCCTCGGGGTATGGTGCCCCCTTTCGCAGCTCGGCCGCTTCGTCATAAGCAATTTCTCCAACGTTCACGCCCATAAGCTGTTTGAATAGATAATTTACCGCATCGAGAACTTCTTTACGACTGCGGAAATTCCGAGCTAAATCGATTCTTAATCCGCTTTTCTCTCCATTCTGACTGAAACGTCGATACTTTCCTAAAAACAAATTAGGTTCCGCAAGGCGAAAACGATAAATCGATTGCTTGACATCCCCGACCATAAACAGATTCCCATTTTGCTCTTCACCTTTTGTTACAAGCTTTAAAATCGTTTCCTGAACCAGATTCACGTCTTGATATTCATCAACGAATACCTCTTTAAAATGATCTTGATAGGCAATCGCCGCTTCAGATGGGAGAAACTCTCCTTCATCTGCTGTTAAAATTTCCAGGCAGTAATGTTCTAAATCTCCATAATCAACGATTCTCTTTTCCTGTTTTACCGTTTTGAACCGCTGTGAAAATTCCTTCACCAAATAAACCATAGTTTCAATTAACGGCTTCATTTCTACCATGTCGCGCAAAAAGCTTTCCAACCGGCGGAAAAATAATTCTTCTTTTAAAGTTGTAATTTTTTTCTTCGCTTTATCACGAAGATCTTTGGCTTTTTTCACTAATGTTTCATCATATTCGCCTTTTTTCACCGTTTTCGCTTTTGAAAAAGACAAAGCTTGCATTGCCTCATAAAGGGTTGCCCATGAGTCTTTTTCGGCTAAAATAAGGGTTTCAATTAATTGTAAATCATTCACAAAGGTTTCCGCCAAAGGCGCAGGACCATTTGGAAGTTTGGTAATGTCCAATCCTCTCTGAAACAGTTCTTTTGCAGCTGTTAATTGCAGTTTAATATCAAACCGGAGCGCCTGCAGAAATGGCAATTCTTCGATGGCTGCATCCTGTACATCATACAGCGAAACAATCGTTTGTAAATATTTATCCGGCTCGGGATTCGCCATAGAAAAGTTGTAAACAGACTGGATGATGTCCATAAGAGCGGCATCACTGCGGTCATTGGTAAACGAATCCACTAACTTAAAAAACGCCTCATTGTCTTGTTTGGCGTACTCGGCTTCAAACAATTCATCCATTACTTCATCTCTAATAAGCTGTATTTCTGTGTCATCGGCAATCCGAAAACCCGGATCAATATCAATGAAATAATAATATTTACGAATTACTTCCAAGCAAAAGGAGTGAAGCGTCGAAATAGATGCTTTATTCAAAAGGCTGAGCTGTTTCCGTAAATGCTTAGATCCTGGATTTGCTTCAATAGCTTTTTCTAATGCCTCGCCAATTCGATGCTTCATTTCCGCAGCAGATGCATTCGTAAAGGTCACCACTAATAATTGATCGACATTAATCGGATCTTCTTCAGATAAGATCTTTTGAATGATTCTTTCTACTAGGACTGCTGTTTTCCCAGATCCCGCTGCAGCAGCAACAAGGATGTCTTGATCCTTGGCCATAATGGCTTTCCATTGATCATCGGTCCATGTCACACCTTCCGGTTTAGGGGGGATCAACACCTTACTCATGACCTGCCTCCTCCTTCCTGATAAATTGCAAAACGTCATCCTTTGAATAAGGAGCAAGCACCCGGTAACGGTTATCTTCTAATGCTTCATCAAATTGGCATACCGCTTTAAATGGACAAAAGGCACATGGCGTTTTGTCTTTAAGTTTATAGGGAGAAATATCGACGCGGCCGTCGATGATTTCATTCCCTGTTTTCTGATACAGCTCTCTAATATAACTTCTAAGTGCGCCAAACTCTTGTAAGCTTGCAACCTTGGATTTTTTCGATAAATGACCGTCCTTTTTAATACCAGCAGCAATAATTTGCGAATCTCCAGATTCCAGTGATTGATCCATAAGCCGGATAACGTCCGGATCGCTTAACATTAAACCGTTCATTTTAAACTTTTTCATAATTTCCGTTTCAATCTCATCAATAGTCAACATTTTTTTCGTATGAATAAACGGATTATGGACATGGAAATACAAGACACCTGCAGGGCTTGCCTTCATCTCTATCAATTCTTGAGAGTGTGTCATGACGATATCAAGATAGGTCAGCATTTGCAGGGCAAGTCCATAGTAAACTTCCGTTAAATTCAACTCTTTTTCGCTCGATTTATAATCAATCACTCGTAAATAGACGCCATTTTCCCCATTTTTCGCCTGATCCACTCGATCGATTCTGCCAGCTAATTCCATCCGCTTTCCGCTTTTCAATGTAAAGGTAAGTGGCGGCAATTGCCCATTCGGTCCAAAAGCCAACTCCAAACCAATTGGCGAGAATCCACTGACCTTTGCATGCTCACTCATAACGATAGAGGCCCGGGTGATAATTTGTTCTAATTTCCTTTTAATATAATGGTGGCGCTCGGAGCTGAGCAAAATTTCATTTTGCAGCTTTGGTGCCAGCGTTTTGACCGCTTCTTTCGACAGCTCTTCACACTGGCTTCGGGAAAGGCTTGCCCATGATAAATTTTGTTCGTTGATCACCTCGGCAATCTGTTTTAATGCCGCATGAAACAGCTCACCAATATCGGGGGCTTCCAAACGGAAAATTTGCCGCTCTCTTAATTTAAGTCCATGCTGGGCAAAATGAGAAAAAGCACACGCATGATAACGCTCCATTCGGGAGACACTGGCGCAAATGGTCTCGCCGTATAATTCATTAGCAGTTTCCTCCGAAAGGGTAACGGCCTGATTGGTATAAAATAGACTGGAAAACACTTTTTCCGCTTGTTCTTTTAAACCGCTGTTCATGTAATAGTTATATACATCCCACCATACCCTTTTGATCGGATAATTGCGTTTTTTCTGCTGCAACTGGGCGTTAAGATAGGATAAAGCCGTATTTCGGTTTGACACGAAGTGAAGCTGCTCCTCTTCAGGCACTTGTGAAGGGTCTGTCATAAGAAGTCGTTCCCTTACATTTGGAAACATGTCTTTTAATCTCTTAATATAGGAGGATGGAAGCAGCGCTTTCCCTTCTTCATTTGCAAGCGGGTAACTGACATATAGAATTTCACTTGGCAATGTCAATGCTTTATAGGCTAAAAAGTTTTCGTCCAATAAGCGAATCCTGGTGCTTGGGGCAACCGTGATCCCGGAAGCAAGCATCATTTCCCTGTCTTCGTCTCCTAGTATTCCTTCTTCAGTAATTTTCGCAGGAAGAACTCCCTCGTTGACACCGATCACAAATACCGCCTTGATATCATTTAGTCTTGATTTTTCCAAGTCCCCAATTAACACCTGATCTAGTGCAGGGGGAATAAGTGAAAAGCGAAGGGATTCCAAACCTGCTTCCAAAATGTCCGTAAATGATTTTAATGAAACAGGTTCTTCTCCGAGAATTTCAACATACTGATCCAGCAAATCCATTACAGCATTCCATACTTGTTCATGTTCCCGCGCCTTGATGAGATTTCCTGCTTCCTCTGCGGATTTTTTCCAGTTTTCCAGTTTTTCAGGTATGTGCAATTCTTCCAAAAATAGATATAGAGCTTCACAAAGTTTTCGGCCCGTATCCGCTTTTTTCAATCTTCTTGCAAGCCTAAGTAGAGGAGCTGTAACAATGTGCTTTAATTGATTTAATTCCTCTTCCAGTTCTTTCTCCGCATCTGTTTGATTTTGGGTCAGGGATTCGAGTCCCCTGATCCGCCGGTAAACCCACCGTTCCTTTTGTGTCCATTTTCTCCCGGAAATGCCGTAGGCCAAACAGTAATTTTCCAGCCTGTCCATTTTCTCGCGCATTTTTTCGGATCTTTCCTGAAGAGGGTAAATTAACTCTGTTTTAATGACCCTGAAGACGGAGTCATGCCGCCAATAAGAATGGATGACTTCAAGACTTGAACGAATTAATTCAATCAGCGGATGGTTGAGCATTGATGTTTTTTGGTCGATGAAATAAGGAATTTCATAATCAGTAAAAACAGGTTCAACAATTTCATGATAATCAGCCCCATTTCTGATTAATAATGCAATATCGCGATAACGGTAACCCTTCGTCCGAACTAAATCACGGATTTCACGGGCAATACCTTCTATTTCTGCCCTCCGGTTTGCCGCCTGACAAAGATGAATGGCTGCCTCTTCCCAGAATGGGGCAACAGGAATGGTCTCAAAACTGGCTTCTAAATATTTCAATGATGGGTGATGCCATCTTTGCTGCTCTCTTAGAACGACCGGCTGCTCTATTTCAATACCATGTGTACGAGCCAGCTGATAAAGTGAATAACAAGTCACTCCAGATGTCCGAAACAATTCAAGCTCATCAGGTATTGTATCTGCCCATAAACGGTCTGCCGTTATGCTCGCCGACACCCTGCCTGCATGTTTCATCAATTCGGAAATAATCATATATTCCTGCGGTGAAAATTGATAGAACCCGTCGATATAAATTTCCGCACCTTTTAAGTATTGCGAGGATGATATTTTTTCTGCTAATAGGCGAAAAAAGTCTTCTGAATCGATATATTTACCAAAGGTTTCTTCCTCAAACTTTTGGTAAATACATTCCAAATCATGCAGTTTATCCTCCAGTGCTTTTGCCTTGGATCTTTCTGTCGAACCAATTTGCCAGGCACCTTGTCGAAGTTCCTCCGGCTTAATGCAATATCGTTTCAATTCAATAATCATTTGTTCCATTTGTTGAACAAAACCGGACCTTTCAGCTGCCCTCTGAAACAGCTTTAGTCGATCTTTTTCTTCATCTAAAATTTTGCGTATAAGCATACTAATCCCGACACTGCTTAAATGCATTCGGCTGATCCCGCCTGTTTCCTGAAGAATCCGCCACGCTAAACGGGAAAAACTATACACCTGTGCCCTGATCATACCATTGTGTTTGGTTTCCGTTGCCAGACGGTACTCAGATAAGAATGTCATTTGCTCCGGAACAATATAAATGATAGGTACACCCTTAGGATTAAGAGCTAGCTGATCTTTGATTTCATCAAGAAACATCGCAGTTTTTCCGCTGCCAGACCGGCCGATTACCAACCTTAAAGACATGTTATTCCCCTTTCTTTCCACTCTAACACTCTGTACTTTTAAGTTTATCATAAAACAGGTACAAACGTTTGGATTTGTTAATCATATTAAAGGCAAAAATGGAAAGAAGACGGCTTTAGCCAGCTATATTGATTAAGATATCTTTTGATTGTCAATAACGATAGTTGTAAGGAAAACAGTGGAGGTAACACATGGATTATTTACGAATTTTCGTTGAACTGGTATTTGGCTACATCGCTCTTTTTATTGCGGTTAAATGCCTGGGAAAAACTCAAATGAGTCAAATTACTCCATTTGATTTTATCTCGTCGCTTGTATTAGGTGATTTACTTAGCAGTGCAGTCTTTGACGCAAAGTCTGGAGTACCAAAAATCCTATTTGCCATTGCTATTTGGAGTGTGCTGATTTATATCACGGAAATTGCCACACAGAAGTCGCAGCCGCTTCGAAATTTTTTCGAGGGGAAGCCTTCGATGATTATAAACAAAGGGAAAATAGATTGGAAGGAAATGAAAAAGAACCGTTTAGATATTGATCAATTAAGGCAATTGCTGCGTGCAAAAGACATTTTTTCAGTCCAGGATGTTGAATACGCGATATACGAAACCAATGGAGCACTTAATGTTGTTAAAAAATCGGAAGCTGACTATCCAACTTGCAAGGACTTAAAGATTAAAGGAAAAGAGAAAACGATCCCTCTTACAATCATAAGTGATGGAAAAATTTTAGCAGACAACCTTAAACAAGCCGGGTTAAATGAAGAATGGCTTCATAAAGAGCTGAAAGCAAATGGAGTGAAACAACCAAAAGAAATCTTTTACGCAGAATGGCAACCTGGAAAGCCTCTTTACGTTCAAAAATATTCATAGATTTAAACATGGACCCTGAAATCATCTCATATTCTCGTCATTGTTCAGCTC
>NZ_BCUZ01000118.1 GCF_001591485.1 Neobacillus fumarioli NBRC 102428
CCCCTTTTTATCAGTAGGCTATTTTTTAAGCCGATCAGCTACTTTTTCTGCAATCTCCAAATAAATTTTACCAATACGATGTTCCGACTGATAAATGGATGGAGCAAAGTCTTCTTCATGCCAGTCAGGTTGATCAAGCGGGAGACGCCCAAGGACTTCTGTATTTAATTCTTCTGCCAGTTTATCTCCGCCACCGCGGCCAAATACATATTCTTTCTCACCTGTTAATTTACTTTCAAAATAGGCCATATTTTCGATAACACCAAGGATTTCGTGCTCTGTTCGAAGCGCCATGGCGCCGGCACGCGCGGCAACAAATGCTGCTGTTGGATGCGGTGTAGTCACAATAATTTCTTTACATGCTGGAAGCATCGTATGAACATCTAGGGCAACATCACCAGTTCCCGGGGGCAAATCCAGAAGTAAATAATCAAGATCTGTTCCCCATTCCACTTCATGGAAAAAGCTGTTTAACATTTTTCCAAGCATCGGGCCACGCCAAATGATTGGAGCATTATCTTCTACAAAGAAGCCCATGGAAATAACTTGTACTCCAAACCGCTCAACAGGGATAATTTTATCTCCGCGGACAACAGGCCGCTTCGTAATGCCCATCATGTCAGGTACGCTAAAGCCGTATATATCGGCATCAATCAGTCCTACCTTTTTGCCAAGACGCGCAAGTGCTACTGCCAAGTTAACGGATACTGTTGATTTTCCTACACCACCTTTACCGCTGGCGATCGCAATAAAAGTAGTATTTCCAGAGTTAAGCAGGTTTTGCTCTTCTTTTGGCATAGCATGACGGTGGGCAGCAATGACTTCTTCTGAGAGCTGACCAAAGCGAATCCCTACAGTTGCTGCGCCGGCTTCTTTTAACAAATTAACAATTTGTGTTTGCAACTGCAGCTGTTCACCAGTTCCTGTTCTGGCAATGTCAATCTTAACACTGACATGTTTTTTTTCTTCTTTTATTTTTACTTCTTCGATTGCATTTAATTCGGCTAAACTTTTATGTAAAAACGGCTCTTTCACATTGCCAAGAATTTCGCGAATTCTTGCTTCTGTTAACATATCTACACCTCACTAGTTGAATTCGTTTCCACCTTTTAGTATACCATAACATGAAAAGAAAACCATTTGAATCAATGAAACGCAATATCAAGACCTTTGCATATTAATAGGTAAAAAATGGGAAGACGGGGAATCCCGTCTTCCTAATCGGTCTCTTTTAATTCTTTTTCATTTGAAAAATAACGTAAAATACCTTTATAAATAGAAGCTGCTACTTTTTCCTGATAGGAATCCTTTTTTAAATTTTCTCTTTCACCAGGATTTGAAAGAAAACCAACTTCCACTAATGCCCCTGGTTTTTTAGCATGATCCAGAATGTATACGGAGTTAATCGGTTTAGCTTTCCGTGTTGTATTTTCTAAATTTTTGCGAAGTTCATCTTGGATAAATTTCGCTACCCTGGCATTTTCCTCATGCTGCGGGGCAAAAAAGGTTTGAGCGCCGCTCCATCTTGCTGAAGGTATTGCATTTAAATGGATGCTGATAAATAAATCATTATTAGAGTCATTAATCATTTTTAATCGTTTTTTTAAATCTTCTACTTTTCTTCGGCTATACCCCCTTATTTTGGGATCAGCCAGATCCTTATCTGTCGTTCTTGTCATCACAACAAGAGCCCCTTGCTGCTGCAGATAATCCCGCAGTTTCAGAGTAATGCTTAGGGCAATGTCCTTTTCAAGAGTTTTTCCGGAACCGGCACCGCCATCAGGCCCCCCATGTCCTGCATCAAGTAAAATAATCTTTCCAGACAGAGGAAGATTCCAGGTTTTCCATGAGTCATTGTTTGTAAAATCATGCTGCAGAATGAGAAATAAAATGAGTAGCCCAACCGAAAATCCGATGATTTTTATTCTGCGCTTTAACAAAAATCATTCCCTCCCGCTCGTCCCTTTCAATCAAAATATATGGGACAAGGGGAACATTTAGAACAAGAAGAAAGGTTTTGCTAATGCAGACGCAATTTATGCCGCCGCTCTCCCTTCTCAAAGCCTTCTCTCCACCAGACATCGACATATTGTTCACAGCGATAATAAAGTGCCTCACTCATCGCTCCTTCTTCTCCGCTCCCCCAGAAAAGGAAGAAATTATATAATGTATCAATTAGATGCTTTTCCTCATTGATACACCGCAGACGTACTTTTTCATGTTCTTCCCCATAATAACCAAATTTGCTGAATTTAGCTCCTAATAAATATGCTTCAAGTGCAATGTCATAACATGCCTCTTCAATTCCCGTATGCATCATAATATTGCCCATTCTCATGGATCCAAAATATGCTTGAAAACGCCCTTTTAATGTATGAATAGATAAATCCCGAAGGACAGAACGCTCATATTTCAATTGCTTTTCACGGCGTTTTTCCCTAAAGGTTGTAATAACAGTCACTTCATTCACCTCTTAGCACTATTCTTTATCTTGCGTTCAGAAGTAATGCAACAAGCTGTCCGTTTTCCTTTTGCCAATTTTTTTAAAAAAATAAAAGCCTTTTCACCTATTTCCATCAAATAAGCAAAAAAATCCTGATTCATTTAATAAATCAGGATTTTTACTGTGCGGTGGCAGTGTGGATTGTTTCTCCTAAATGAAAAAGCAAAATTACTTTAATGTATTAAAATGTTTTATAACTTCCTGGGTAAGGTCATCGCTTTCTTCCAAACCGCTTATTTCTTTAAGTACCCGAAGAACGCCTTTCTCATTTATCATCTCTTGAAGTTTTATCGCCTCTTCGTCTACCTGATAATCAAAAAGTAAAGCAGATGCAATTGCCTTTGCAAGATTCGTAAAAGACAGGCCGGCTTTTTCTGCTTCTGCTGCAGGACGTACAAGGCGATCATTCGGCCCAAGTTTCCGGAGTGGTGAACGGCCTACTCTTGTTACGGCATCATTCAAAATTGGATTTTTAAAGCGATTAATAATTTTATTAATGTACTGCTGATGTTCATCCGGGTTTAAACCGTACTGGTTGATCAAATAGGCACCTGTTTCATTAAGAGCCGCTTGAACTTGTTCGAGTATCTCTTCATCGGCTAATGCTTGATCAATCGTAAATGTTTTATTCTTTATATAACCAAGGTAAGCAATCACTGCGTGTCCGGTATTTACGGTGAACAGCTTCCTCTCAATAAAAGGAGCCAGGTCAGAAACAATTTTCATCCCCTCTATTGGCGGGATATTTTCTCTTGTTTCTACTACCCATTCATAATAAGGTTCCACCAGGACATCAATTGAATTTTTATTATTTTGAATTGGAACAATCCTGTCTACAGCGGAGTTCAAGAAATAAACTTTATCCAATAAATCGGCTTTTGTCTGCTCATCCAAATTTTCTAAAATGTAACCTTGTAATAAGTCAGTTGCCGATATTTGATTTTCACAGGCGATGATATACAATTTATCATCATTTGTCTTTACTCTTTCTTTCAAACCCTTTGCAATCAATGGAGCAATTCGGGGAAGAATAGTTGGCCCTATAGCGGTCGTCAGAAAGGTTGCCTCTTTAATTGCTTCAATTACTTCGTTTTCCTGCTTTAGATTATTAAGCCCAGAAACATTTTTAATTGTTAATTCCTCTTGATCTGGTGTAGCTAATTTAACCTGGTATTGCTTTTTCTCATTTAACTGATTAATAATTTGGTCTGCAATATCAACAAAGGTCACATGATAGCCAGATTGTGAAAATAGGGCTCCAATAAACCCTCTGCCAATATTTCCTGCACCAAAATGTACTGTTTTTTTCATTTTTATCATTCCTTTATTACATGATGATGAAGATAGTCTAAAAAAATAGATTCTAATTTTTGTCGAATCAAATCCTCATTTCCTGAGGAGTAAATCATAATGGCTTCATTACTTTCAATTAAACTAGTGCTTATCAAACTAATGATCTCCTGCTTCCTTACACTTAATTCTTCAGGGGCAAGCAGAAGCAGGACATGTCTTATCGGCATATCCTTATTATCCATGCCTTTGATATATACTGGATCTTTAACCGAAGAAATTTTAAAAATAAGCTCATTGACTTTCTTGTGTCTGCAATGAAAAAGGCCCATTTCTGTATTTGGGATGCCAAGTCCGCCTTGCCTTTCCCGGTTTTTAAGTGCTTCTATCACTTCGATGGAATTACTTAAAAGCTTTTCCTTTTCTGATATCCTCACCATTTCCTTGATAATTTGGTCATGACTTTTTAAAGATGTTGAGTAAACCCGGAAATGGCTAAGAACTGATTCAATGCTTCGCTGAATATCTTTTAACTCCTGCAAAATCTCCATAATACTCATCTTTTCAACTGTTGATGGAGAGGCGATTTTCTGCTTCGTTTTTAGATACTGTTTTGTTTTCGTTAAATTTTCTATATTTTCCCTTAAAAAGCTTCTAATTGTTTGAATATTTTCCTCATTTAACAGCGGAGAAACCAATACATAATCAATATTTATAAATGGAAGTCGAACAGTAGAAATGATAATATCAAAATTTATCAAGTTTCCATGCTGCTGAATTTCCTTTATTGAACTAATTTTAACGGAATCAATCTCACTTATTTCCTGTTTAATTCTACTTGCCAGCATCTTTGATGTGCCAATTCCCGTAGGGCACACAACTAGCGCTTTAATTGATAAATCCTCTTCATACATGACCAGGGCAGAGCCGAAATGAAGGACGACAAAAGCAATCTCATCATCCGAAAAATGTCCAATCTCTTTAAACTCCTTGTCTAAACTATTCCTTACTGCCATAAATAAAACAGGATATTTCTTTTGTATTTCTTCTGTTAACGGGTTATACATTCCCATTTGTTGTTTGAGCCGAAATAGGGCAGGCTCCATATGGGCAAGCAGTCCCTGATAAAGGGAAAAATCTTTTGTCATATCCACATTTAGCTGGGTTGAAACATCTTGGATTACATTTTTTATCATCCGGCTAAGTACTACGCTATCGTATGGAACTGCATCCACTGCTTTAAGCTTTGAGCCTTTAAGAATGACAGCTAAATAATTCATGTCTTCCTTTGTAAATGACACCGAATACATCAATTCTAATTCCTGGCATATTTTAATGATAAGATGATATTCGTTTGAAATCTCGTTTGGATAAACTAGCCTTTCCTCCAGAAGAAATTGTTCTTCTGTTCTTTGCATCGTAATACAAAGATGGACAATGAATCCAAGATAATCACTATCCGCTAGATTAGGATGTACCTGGTGCACAATCCGATCGATAGCAAGAAGATAGTCTGCTTTAAAATAGCCCAAAACCTTTCTGGAAGAGTACTCCCCTTTCTCTAACAAAAACAAACGCTCAATTAATTCCTCATTAAAATTTTGTAAGAAATAGCTGGCCATTGCATGGCGCTTATCCGATTCTTTTCCAAAGAGTTCTACCCCAACCCCTCTTTTTCTAGTAATCAGAATATTATAATCCCTTAACCAGTCTGTTATTTCGTCTAAGTATGCAGTCAGTGTTGATACGCTAATGCCTAAATCATTCGCAAGCGCCTGTATTTTGTATGATTCTTCCTCAAACAAAGATAAAAGGAGGAGAAGCTTCTTTTCCAGGGGTGTTTGATCGATTGGATGAGTTGTTGTTAAGTATTGCATAAGCCGAAATAACTGTTCATACTTCCCCTCAATCATGAGTCCCTGATTTGGATTACGGTTTAACCGTAGTCCGAATGATTCAAGTGTTTTTTCGATCGTGTTTAAATCGCGGTGAACGGTTCGGACACTGACATTTAAATATTTTGCAATGGAAGCAGCTGTATGCTTGCCGGAAGTTTTAATAATCAATTCAATAATCGCTTTTTCCCTTGAGGTAATATACATGTTACCAGCTCATTTCAGGAAAGGATAATGAATAAAAAGCGCAGGAGTGCGCTTTTTATTCATTAGTATGAACTAATTCATCTTTATCATTTAAAATGTCCATAATTTCTTTTGCTGTTTTAGCGTTTACCATTTTTTCAATATTGGCCATATCTGAACATGTGACAGCAATCCCAGATAGGATTTCAAGATGGGTGCCATCTTTTCCTGCAATCGCAAAAACCATACGGGCTTTATTGCCATCACCAAAATCGACTCCGTTAGGTATTTGTAAGACAGTGAATCCCGATCTTATTACTTCTTTCTTTGCTTCTTCCGTACCGTGCGGGATGGCGACATCATTTCCCATAAAGGTTGAAGTTAATTTTTCTCGGGCAATCATTGCTTCAATATACTCTTCCTTAACATATCCTGCATTCACAAGCGCTCTTCCTGCAAAACGGATTGCTTCTTCCTTTGTGGAAAACTCTTGATTTAGGAAAATATTCTCCTCAAGCAGTAGATCATTATCATGATCATGAAAATTACTCGCTTTTGGCACGTTATCTTCCGCATCTTCAACGATTTGCTCAAGCTTACATTCTTTTTGACGTTTAAGCCGGTCAATTAATTTATCGTATTCAGAGCTTGATAAGAAGTTATTAACGGAGACATGATATGCGTTTGGAACTTTATTCCTCGCTCTAGGGGTTAATTCTTCCTGCGTAACAACAATTTGCGCATCTGGTAGCAAGTTGCTGATCGACGTATTCGTAACGGAAATTGGCAGCCCTGCTTCCTTAACCTTTTTGCGAAGCAGGGATGCACCCATTGCACTGGAGCCCATGCCAGCATCACAAGCAAAGACTATTTTGTTCACATTTTCCGGTAATTCACCGGGATTAAATGTAAGAGCCGTTGCTACTGCACTTTTCTTTCCTTTCATCTGTTGCATTCTTTCTGCTGCTTCTTCAATATTTTCATCTGATTGTTTACTTGTTTGTAGAATGAGAGCGGATACAACGAATGACACAACGGCCGCTACTAATACCCCAGCCAACACTCCGAACCATCCACCTTTAGGTGTCATGGCCAAAACTGCAAAAATACTTCCTGGTGAAGCAGGAGCAACAAGACCTGCATGAAATACACTAAGCGTGAATACACCGGAAACCCCGCCGGCAATAACGGCAAGAACGAGCATCGGTCTCATTAATACATAAGGGAAGTAAATTTCATGAATTCCGCCAAGAAATTGAATGATAACGGCACCAGGAGCTGATTGTTTGGCAGTCCCCTTGCCGAAGATCCAGTATGCAAGCAGAACTCCCAGACCAGGTCCCGGGTTTGCTTCAAGTAAGAATAAAATAGAATGACCAGCTGCTTTTGCTTGTTCAATACCTAAAGGTACTAAAATACCATTTCCAATAGCATTATTTAAGAACAAAATTTTTGCTGGTTCAATAAAGATGTTAGCTAATGGAATTAAATGATGGGCGATTAAAAAATTAACTCCCGACGCTAACAAGTTACTTAAAAACTGAACGGCAGGACCAATCCCTAAATAAGCGAGAATCGCTAAGATAGCGCCTACAATTCCGGCAGCAAAATTATTAATAAGCATTTCAAACCCTTGGCGTATTTTATCACGAAATAGCTTATCTACTTGTTTTATACAAAAACCGCCAAGCGGTCCCATAATCATGGCACCTAAGAACATTGGTACAGTGGTACCTACGATTACACCCATCGTTGCCGCAGCACCTACTACCGCCCCCCGATCTCCATAAACAACTTTACCTCCTGTATAACCAATCAAGAGCGGCAATAAATAGGTAATCATTGGGCTAATGAGAGTTGCCAGCGCCTTATTTGGTATCCAGCCTGTAGGGATAAATAAAGCAGTAATAAGCCCCCAGGCGATAAACGCTCCAATGTTCGGCATAATCATGGAACTTAAGGAGTTGCCGAATTTTTGTACGGCTACTTTTATATTTGATTGAGCCATTTACTCACTCCCTTTTTGATATTATTCCCTTAACAATCTTAAAACAGATACCATTCGTATACAATAACGGACAAAATCAACATTGTCACAATGCCCCAGACAAAAATAGTGTTTCTTCTGCAAATTTGAGTTATACTTACACACATCACCTAGTTATCCAAATGAAAAGTTTAAGGCTTCCGCCTAGGGACACACCATCACCCTTCTTTACGAAATTGGCATGTGCCCCTAGCCACTATTCAATGAAACGAAACAATTATGGATGTCAACATTTTATTAGTTCTCTCTAAGAAAAGCGCAAGCACCTTGGTCAGCCCCGAGGGGCTAGGCGCTGGTGCTGAACAATTTTCAAAGTTAAAATTTATACTTTCTTTC
>NZ_BCUZ01000119.1 GCF_001591485.1 Neobacillus fumarioli NBRC 102428
CTATCTTGTTTCATCGCCTGAAAGCGACTATCTAAATATATCATAAGGTGCTCTTTAATATCAACACCTTTATTAAACAACTTCAACTGCGAAAGCTGTTGTTTTTTTGATGTTTCGCAGCGACGAAGATTAATATATCAAGTAATAGATGAAAGGTCAATAGTATTTTTATTTTTTATCTAAATTTATTCATAAACCAATGATCAGATAAACTATTAAACTGTTTAATCCAATGATATAAATTTAGATTCATCAGCTGGAGTAATTAATTGAATTTGGTATAACCGTTTATTTAAACTTTAATTTCCATAAGGCTTCATTAACTGCCCAGCTTTGTTGTTCAAGGAATAAGTTTTCTATTACTTTGAATGGTTCCATCCATTTGAGGATATGGTCTTCTTATTTATTTGTCTACCCATATCACCTAAATATAAATATCTTGTCTTTAATAGGGAAAGGTTGCCGTCTGAAAATTTACACTAATTGCATCAAAATAACCAAAGAGTCTGATATATTTTTTTAATTATCTTAACAGAATGATTCTTGATCAATTTGTATATACAAGTTATAATAACCTCATAACATGTATATACATGTATAAAATGAAAGCGTTTAAAAGGGGGCGTATGTATGTCATTAAAAAGTAAGGAAATTTTACTCTCTCCGCTAAGTGGAAAGGTTGTCAGTTTAGAAGAAATACCTGATCCTACCTTCGCGCAAAAGATGATAGGCGAAGGAATTGCAATTGAACCTACAGAAGGCAAGGTGGTTTCTCCTGTCGATGGTGAAATTGTAACTCTATTTCCAACGAAGCACGCGATTGGGATTCGTTCAAATGAAGGTCTAGAAATTCTGATCCATGTAGGTATTGATACCGTAAATATGAACGGAGAAGGCTTTGAAGTTTTAGTCTCGTTAGGTGACCGCGTGAAAGCAGGAGATGTTTTACTACATTTTGATTTAGCCCTCATTGCCGAAAAAGCTAAAAGTACTGTAACACCTGTCATCATTACTAATTACAAAGAATTGAAATCGTTATCAAAAACAGATGAAAAGGAAGTCGTTAAAGGAAAAACAAGCTTACTGACAGCAGTTCTTCGAGGAGAAATCAATATGAATAAACTGGTTTCAAAGGACCCCCTTCGCCGTACAGCAGAAGAAGTGATCGATGCAGTTGGCGGTAAAGAAAATATAGCAGCGGTTACTCATTGTGTAACACGTCTTCGCTTTGCATTATCCGATGATAGTAAGGTAGATAAGAATAAACTCGAACAAATTGAAATGGTAAAAGGGTCATTTTCAGCAAATGGACAGTTCCAAATAGTCATTGGACAAGGAACGGTTGACAAAGTATATACGCAATTAATTGATATTGCAGGGCTTCAGCATGGAAGCAAACAAGATGTTAAGAATGCTGCAGCACAAAAATTGAATCCGATTCAAAAATTTATTAAAACGCTTTCGGATATCTTTATTCCCATTTTACCAGCGATCGTCACTGCCGGTTTGCTAATGGGTCTTAACAATATCCTGTCAGGTAAAGGCATATTTTATGCCCATAAATCATTTATTGACGTTCACAGTAATTGGAGCGGTCTTGCCGATATGATCAATATCATCGCCAATACAGCTTTCGTATTCTTACCCGGTCTGATTGGCTGGTCAGCAGTGAAACGTTTTGGCGGAAATCCACTTCTTGGTATTGTACTTGGTCTTATGATGATTCACCCAGATTTATTAAATGCCTACAACTACGGTAATGCCTTAAAGACCCACACGATTCCGCAGTGGAATTTATTCGGCTGGCATGTTAATAAGATAGGCTATCAGGGACAAGTTCTCCCTGTTCTCGTTTCATCCTATATTTTAGCAAGTCTTGAAAAATACCTGAAAAAGCATATTCCGGATTCTATTCAACTGTTGCTGGTTGCACCAATTGCCCTATTAGTAACAGGATTTATCACCTTTGTTTTCGTTGGACCAATAACGTTTGGCATCGCTAATTGGATTACTGGCATTGTTGTTGCTATCTTTAAAAATGTTCCGGCCATTGGCGGTTTCATTTATGGCAGTTGTTATGCACTTCTTGTCATTACCGGAATGCACCAAGCATTCTTGGCCGTGGATTTCCAATTAATTGCAAGCACTGGTGGAACTTATTTATGGCCGATACTCGTAATGTCCAATATCGCCCAAGGTTCAGCAGCCCTTGCGATGATGTTCCTTACAAAGGATAAAAACATCAAAGGATTGGCAGGTACCTCAACCGTTTCCGCCTATCTCGGAATCACGGAACCAGCAATGTTTGGGGTTAACCTCCGCTTTAAGTATCCATTTGTGAGCGCACTGATCGGTTCGGCCATTGCAGGAGTCATTTTAGCGGTCGGCCAAGTAAAAGCCCCATCCATTGGCGTCGGGGGTGTCCCTGGATTTTTATCCATCTTCCCGCAAAACTGGGGCACCTTTTTTATCGGTATGAGCATCACACTGATCGTACCTTTTGTATTAACCTTTATTTTAGGAAAGGTAAAAAAAACAGCCGCTTCGGAAAAAAACAAAAGGGAAGCTGCTTAATAGATTAGAGGCCCGGGCTTATAGCTTAGGGTCTATCTGCTTTCAAAAATTTAAAAGGCGTCCGGGTATATTTTTTAAGTTTCATATACGTAATCTAGCCTTTATTAATTAACGGTGGTGTGTTTACAACATGAATGAACCTTGGTGGAAAAAAGCAGTTGTTTATCAAATTTATCCTAAAAGCTTTTATGACTCAAACGGTGATGGCATCGGCGACTTGCCAGGCGTTATCGAAAAATTGGATTATCTTCAACAACTTGGTATTGATGTCATTTGGCTAACGCCAATTTATGCTTCACCCCAGCGTGATAATGGTTATGATATCAGCAATTATTATGCTATAGACGAATCGTATGGCACGATGGAAGACTTCGATCGACTACTAGACGAAGCCCATAAGCGCGGCATCAAAATTATGATGGATATTGTTGTCAACCATACATCGACCGAGCATCCATGGTTTAAGGAAAGTGCTTCATCTCAAGACAGCCCTTACCGCGATTTTTACATTTGGAAAGCCCCGTCCCCCGGCGGGAATCCACCAACCAACTGGCAGTCCAAATTTGGGGGCAGCGCCTGGCAATGGGATGAAAAGACAGAGCAATATTACCTGCATCTTTTCGATGTAACCCAGGCCGATTTAAATTGGGAGAATGAAGAGGTCCGCGCTAAAATTTACGAAATGATGACTTTCTGGTTTGAAAAAGGGGTCGACGGTTTTCGCCTAGATGTCATCAACTTGATTTCGAAAAATCAAGAATTCCCAAACGATGAGAACGGCGATGGCCGTAAATTTTACACAGACGGTCCACGCATTCACGAATTTTTACATGAAATGCACCAAAAAGTTTTTTCTAAATATAACGCAATGACAGTCGGCGAAATGTCCTCAACAACCATTGAGAATTGTATCCAATATACCAACCCGAATAGTCAAGAATTAAGCATGGTCTTTCAGTTTCATCATTTAAAAGTGGATTATCCGGATGGAGAAAAATGGGCAGTCGCCGACTTTGATTTTCTTTCCTTAAAAAAAATCCTTGCCGAATGGCAAACAAAAATGCATGAAGGCGGAGGCTGGAACGCGTTGTTCTGGTGCAACCATGATCAGCCCCGGATTGTTTCCAGGTACGGCAATGACGGCAAGTACCGCGTTGAATCAGCAAAAATGCTGGCAACGGCCATCCATATGATGCAGGGCACACCCTATATTTACCAAGGCGAAGAAATCGGGATGACAAACCCAAAATTTGAACGAATCGAGGATTACCGCGACGTTGAATCTCTTAATATGTATAAAATTTTAAGAGAACAAGGAAAAAGCCATGCAGAAATTATCGCGATCCTCCAGCAAAAATCACGGGATAATTCACGTACCCCTGTCCAATGGAACAATAAAGATCACAGCGGTTTTACTTCAGGGGTGCCGTGGATAAACGTTGCCGCTAACTATCCGAGTATCAATGTGGAAAAAGCTCTCAGCGACCGCAACTCGATCTTTTACCATTATCAAAAACTGATTCAATTGCGAAAAAAATATGAGATTATCACCACCGGTGATTTTCAAATTCTTCTGGCGGAACATCCTGAAATTTTTGCCTATTTGCGTAATGGCGACAAGGAAAAACTGCTGGTTGTCAATAATTTTTACGGAAAAACAACAGGGCTAAACTTACCTGAATTCACCAATGTCCAGGCGGAAGTGCTGCTTTCCAACTATCCGGACTCACCAGAGCATTTTGCCAACTGCACCCTCCGTCCTTATGAATCGATCGTTTATCTTTTGAAATAGTGTTACAATGGTATTGGTGATATCGGGATGAAAGAAAATAAATTCATGGCTATTTATAATAATCTCGTAAAAAATATAAAAGAAGGAAAACTGAAAGCCGGCAGCCTTCTCCCTTCCGAGCACGAACTCGCCGAACAGTTTGGAACGTCACGGGAGACGATTCGCAAATCACTGAACCTGTTATCTTATAATGGATATATTCAAAAGGTGCGAGGCAAAGGTTCTGTTGTTCTGGATGTCAGCCGTTTCGATTTTCCCGTTTCAGGCCTTGTCAGCTTTCGCGAGCTTGCGAAAAGCTCCGGCAAAGACTGGCGGACCAACGTTCACGAGCTTGTCCTCATCAAACCCGATAACTTGTTAAAGCAACAATTAAAGGTAACGGGGAAAGATGAAATTTGGAAAGTCGTCCGTTCCAGGGAAATCGATCATGAAAAAATCATTTTAGATAAAGATTTTATCAAAAAACAATTCGTACCAACGATTACGAAAGATATTTGCGAAGATTCACTTTACCATTATTTTGAACGCGAACTCGGGCTTGTCATCAGTTTTGCGAAAAAAGAAATTACGGTAGAAGAAGCAACCGAAGAAGACCGTGAGTTTTTGGACATCAACGGCTATACCCATGTAGTCGTCGTGAGAAACCATGTTTATTTAGATAACGCCAGCCTTCTGCAGTACACAGAATCACGGCACAGGCTCGATAAATTTAGATTTGTTGACTTTGCCAGAAGAGAACGGCGTTAATTTCGGGATGGTTCATACAAATTTTGTAGCAAAAAGGCACAACAAGCGGATATAAGCTCGTTGTGCCTTACGTTTATCTTATGAAAGCGACAAATGGGCCTGTTCAAAAAAACGTAACTTCATCTTGGAAATGCATCTTTTTTAGAAACCCGTATCATTTCACTAGGAAAATAGTTTTTAAAATATTTTTCCACCTTTACATGCAAATCTCTTTGATACCACTGTGAAAGCTCATGTTGTTGAAATAATTGCGGCATTCCTAATCTTTCTGAACATTTGTCCATTGCACCATCTCCAATGGATAGGGTATCAATCCAAATATGGTCCACGATTCCATCCAATTCTTTTGGAAAGTCGGGGGTAAATGGCAAAACCGGTGATATAGAAGCTTGAGTAGATATTCCTGCATCATGAACTTCTTTTAAAGCTTTGATCCGCAACTTCATTCCAGGAGCCAATGGAGCAAAAGTTTGCTTTATATCTTCCCGATCTGTTTCAATTGTCATGGATACAAGAACATCACATTTTTCTTTTAATTTTATTAACAAGTCAATATCTCTTGTAATCAGTGGTCCCCGTGTTTGGATTTGAAGAAAATCGGGCGGCGCTTCAATCATTGCTTCTAGTATCCCCCGTGTAATGTTTGCTTTCCGTTCAATTGGCTGGTAAGGATCTGTTGCAGAAGACATAAAGAGGTTGACGGGATTATTTTTCTTGCGAAATTTAATGATTTCCTTTTGATAATTTTCTGCTGCATTTGTTTTAATATTCAACCATTCTCCCCAAGGGATTTCTTTAATTCTTTGAATGGGCATTTCTCTTACATAGCAGTACCTGCAAGAAAACGCACAACCGCTATATGGATTCAATGAATGGGTAAAGCATACATCCAAATAACCCTTTGCTTCAGTAAGAATTTTCTTTGCAAGTATTTCTTTTATTTCCATTTGGGAAGCACCTCTCTTTAAATTCTATCATATATTTAGAGGCAAGTTCCTATTTTGCCGGTGCAAAAACATTGAGGTGTCCTCTGTATTCACCCTTCTTACGATTTTGTTAATACCATGAACTGTAATGCGTTTATACTGTAGGAAAAACAACCAGAATGGAACAGGAGAACGAGGAAGGATGAAGACTGGACCACCATTGGATCCAGCCTGAGATTGGATAACTAATTGTAAATTTACGATATTATTAATTGAGCATTCCTGCTATTGTTTGAATCTACCTCAACTTTGGACACTTGTTGCTGTTTCCTTGGCCCTCTTTCTCTGAACCATGGATAACTTCGGACACGCTTGTTCTTTTTCTGGGCTTCGCTGTCCGCACCTGACTCAACTTTAAACAAAAGCAGCACGATTGGACTTCTGCCGAAATCGGTATAAAAAATCCGAAGGAAAACCGGATCAGCACCAGAGAAACCTTCGGAATTAGAACATATTTTTATCTAAGGAACATTAATTTTTTTAGGATGCTTAGTTATTTACTTTAAATGCTCAAAAGCCGTATTTCGATGAAAATATACGGATACATAGAAAAATTAGTTGTTTGCTTATAGTTCAAATCCAATAATTAGGCATGATAATTTTTTTGTTCGAATTAGCATCAAAGCAACTTTAGACAGGCTCTTAAGTCCGGGGATATGCTAACAAACAAAATAACACGGCTGGAGTATCACTTGAATTAATGTAAGTGTGTTTGCAATCCGCCTGGAAACGGATGGAATCAAATGGTTCCAGATGATGTTTGCAACCTTCTACATAGATATCTACTGATCCAGACATTGCCGTAGCCACTTCTATGGTTCCTTCATGGTGCTGTTCCGTATTTTCACCTTGAGGTTTAATACAGACACGGTATAATTCTGAAACACCGTATTTCAAATTACCAAATACTGGTTCAATAGTCCAATCCCCATTTGCACTCTCAAGGATCTTTCCTTCCCCTGACCGAGATACACTTACCTTTTCTTCAAGGTTAAGCAAGGCGGTAAGAGGAACGGAGAGTCCTTTTGCAATTTTCCACATGATCGTTAAAGTAGGGTTAGCCTCTCCCCGTTCAATTTTTCCTAAAGTTAGTTTACTAACCTCAGTAATCTCAGCTAGTTCGTTTAAGCTTAGGTTATTTTCTTTTCGTATTTGCCGTAATTTACAACCTACTTGTTCTGCTAATTGTTTCGTTTCCTCATTCTGCATATCCATCGAACAACGCTCCTTATTAAATAATTGACACCACGTAACATATATTATAATATACCAAATATTAATTATAATTAACCTATCGCAACTTCATCGGATAACCTAGAATAGACAGGAGGACAGGTGGTATGAAAACATCACAAGAAATCGATACACATTCTAATATATCAAAGATTAATACTGTTTCACGAGTAAGTATATGGTTACTGGTTATAGGAATCATATTCGCTGCCGCTAATCTTCGCGCCCCGATTACGGCAGTGGGGCCAATTATTGGAGAGATCCGCAGGGAGATGGGAATATCGAATACATTAGCGGGCATGCTAACGACATTACCTTTACTTTCCTTTGCTGTTTTTTCAATACTTACTCCAAAAATAGCCCGACGCATCGGGATGGAAGTCATGCTTTTAGCAGGATTTATGATATTAACCGTTGGCATTCTTTTACGATCTATCCCTTCAATAGCAACTCTGTTCATTGGTACGGCCTTGCTTGGAATGTCAATTGCGGCAGGTAATGTATTAATACCAAGTTTAATTAAACGGGAGTTTTCTCATCATGTGGGCCTTATGACTGGTATCTATTCTGTTTCCATGAATATAATTGGAGCGATTGCATCCGGGATTAGTATTCCGATTGCTGTCAAAGCCGGTTTTGGTTGGCGCGGTGCACTAGGCTGCTGGGCAATTCTTAACAATGCAAAAACGATTGCCTCTAAAAATGATAGCTAAACTTAAAGCAATTGCCCCTTAACGAATTGCTTCATCCATACTAATTCCAAGGTTAAAGGAAAGCATCCCTCATAATTAACATAATCCATTCCCAGAAGAAGTTAATCCTCATAAG
>NZ_BCUZ01000120.1 GCF_001591485.1 Neobacillus fumarioli NBRC 102428
TTTATACTTGCATCAAAGATACAATAAAAGGTGTATTTAGTATTTGCTTTATAACCAAAGATAAATAAAAAGAGCCCCTTAAATTTGGGCCCTGGCAGATATATTATAAATGAGCTTTTTGTTTAAGCAATTGGATTTTTTGGTTCTTTGTTAACTTTCTCCAGATTCTAACTTTGAAAACCATATAAAGCCCTCCTGTATGGTTCTTTGCTAGGAGCCTTTTATTTCCTAGTATCTTACAATTAGTTACTGCTTTATACAATATTTCTTCCACGTTTTTCATTTTAGCAAATAAATTGTTGATGGAAAACGGAAAAAATCCGACTATTTCAAACGATTTTTTACATAATATCTTTAAATTTTGTGAAATAGAGTGAAAGTGTAGAAAATTTAGACAAAATACTTCTTTTTTTATGTCGAAATATCAATAAAAAAAGATGAAGAAATGTGTCATTATTGTGAACATCGATTGGCAATTTTCATACAAAATTTAGTTTCGAACTTCGGATATATTACAGCTGAAAATGAGCAACTTTTATTTTGGACCTTGTTGGGTCTAAAGATACTTTTAAGTTGGAGGGCAATTTTATGGATCATAATACGAAGAAAAAAATTGAAGAAGAAGTAAAGAAGACAGTAGATACTGAAATTGCACAAGAATTTAGTGATCTTAGACAGCAATTACATCATCTTCAAAGCTCCTTAGCAACTTGCAGCAAGGACAACAGCAATCTACGCAACAAATGGGGCAGCAATACCAACAGCAAAATCAATTATTACAGCAAATTCAACAATTTTCTAATCAGGCAAAACAGCAATTACAACAAAATGACCAGCAATTACAGCAATCTATTCAACAAGCCATTCAAACATTGAACCAATGCCTTCAATATGCTCAAACAACGCAAACATTAAATCAAATCAACCAAGTAATTGGTCAGGTGCAGCAGCAATTTCAAGCTGGCGGTCAACAAGGGCAGCAGCAACAACAACAAGGGCAGCAAAATCAATTACAATAATGTAAATTGAAAAAAGTTCATGAAAAGCCGTAATCTGCATTTCTAGATTACGGCTTACCAAAGGAGTTTTGTAATTATCCGTACCCATTCTATATGCTAAAGAACATTTCGCCGCCAATAACAGCCAAAAGTATAAGAACATCAATGACAATGATCGCCCTTACCACTAATTTCACGGATCAATTCTCCTTTCGATATTATTGTCCGTTTTTTTCAATAAACACTAATATACTACATTTTATGATTTTATCATAAAACTTCATACCATATACAAACAAAAGAGAGATTGAATTAATTTCCATCCCACTAAGGACATTTATATTTCAAATTCCCATTCTTCTTTCAGAATGACATAAAGGGCAAGAAGGGTATTTTCTAACTCAAGTTCCGTTTTACCTGCAGGATCAAATCCGATTTTCGGTAATAAAATCCCGGCAATTTGTTTTGTCAATTGACTTCTTTCAGTCGATGACAAGGATAGCAAACGGCCAGCGTAGGTCTTAATGAGTTGCCAATCCTTTTCTTGGAAAGATCGCAGTTCCCATTCCCCAACAGTCAAGTCACTCTTGGAAATTCCTCTTAATTGAATCTCCTTGTCAATTGGTGATAGTTTCTTTTTCCGCTTTGCCTTCCGCTCGTGTACCACAATCGTACCTGCCGCAAGATCGCAGAGCCGCTTATGGCGAGGATGGAAAAAAATCAAGAAAATTCCCAGAAGATAACATATTGGCAAAGCATCAATGATACGGAGGAGATTCCGAATAAAACTTGATAGCAGAGTAACACTATGGCCATTTTCCTGTATGACCCGGATACCAAGTAATTTCTTTCCGATCGTTCTGCCGCCAAAGAAAAATTCCAGTGCAAAAAAGTAACCGCCATTTATGATAAATAGGACAATAATCATAATTGCAATAGCCAATCCGTGGTCATTAATATTGGATAGTTTAAACATTCCCAAATTGGTAAATACGGTAACCATTATAATCATAATGTCCATAATATACAGAATCAGCTGGTCAATCAAATAAGCTGCTGCTCTGCTCCCTACCCCTGCTGTCTGAAAGTTTAGCGAGACATATTCAGGAGTTTTTAACTCCAATTCTTCTTGATTCATGCAGATTCTTCACTCTCCTGGTTGAATTTTTTGAAAGCTGTTCCTATTTTTCTACAAAAATTCTATAATAAGGTTAAACATTCTTATTAAAGCAGGTGTCATAATCGATTTGAAGCAATTTAATAAAAAGCATCGGAAAAGTGGAAACAGCTTGAACAAATGGTTACTGTCTTAAGTAAGCGCCGCAGTAGGATTTCAGGAGACGATATTACGAACTTTTATCGGCTGTATCAGAAGGCCGTACAAAATCTTTCCTATAGTCAAACTTACTTTCCGCAAAGTGAAGTAACCTTCTACTTAAACGCACTTGTTTCAAAAGTCCATAATCTTCTTTATAAAGACCAGGTATCCAGCTTCAAGCAAATCCGCCAGTTTTTCGGGACAACATTTATTGGACTTTTATTGGAACAATGGAAATTTGTTATTGTTGCGATGATTTTATTTGCCATTGGCGCGGTTGGGAGCTATTTTTCCTTGCTGAATGATCCGATGCACATTTATTCCCTTCTCCCCCAGGAAGTCGCAAAAGGTGTATCACCTGAACAGCTTGGAAAAGGCGGCGGTGCAATAAATTCTTCATTGATGTCAACAACGATCATGACAAACAATATTCGGGTAGCGATATTCGCCTTTGCCGGCGGGATCACTTTCGGGATCTTAACCGTCTATTTGTTAGTCACCAATGGAATTATGCTCGGATCCCTTGCCGCCCTTTACTGGCACCATGGCAAGACGTTTGCGTTTTGGGCATATATTGTACCGCATGGAATGATTGAGCTTACTGCTATTTTTATCTCCGGCGGTGCAGGACTTCTCATGGGCTATAAGCTGTTAGTTCCGGGAAACTATTCCCGGATCTTTCAACTGAAGAATCAAGCGAAACGTTCTGTGCAGTTGCTCTTGGGTACCATTCCGTTGTTCGTCATCGCCGGCATTATTGAAGGGTTTATTACACCGGCCGCTATCCCTTTAGCTGTCAAATATATCGTCTCACTAATAACCGTAATTGGGCTAGTGCTATACATGTTAATCGGCAGATTGAACATGTCAAAAATGAAAATTACAAAAGATTTTGATTCATAATCTCAATATAGTGTGATACAGCAGTAACTGCCAACTTTTCTTCAGGGGCCTCAATCATTTGGAGGCCCTGACTCTCCCATTTTGCTTTCTCCCGCTTTTTTATCAGCATTTGCTGCTCTGCAATGCTTTTCACCATCGTGTTCTTGACATCATTCGGCATAAGAGAGATTCGTTTTAAGAGTGTTTGATCTTCAACACCAATCATGAAAAATAAATGTCGCTTTCTTAGTTTCTTTAAATATACAAGAGCATTTTCTTCATGAAGAAAAGTACGGACATCGCTGAACAATAATAGCAGGCTCCGCTTTTTTTGCACCATTTCTAAATATTGCAGCACCGCCGCATAATTCGATTCGACCGCATCTACTTTTAAATGGTAGATAGACTTTAAGATGGTTTGAAGGTGTGCCATTCCTTTGGCGGGGGGAACATATATTTTTATATCTTTTGAAAAAGCCAGCACGGCGACATAATCCCCTTTTTTCAGTGCTGCTTCTAGCGCTTTTTCCAAGCGCTTTCCCTTGGTTAGTTCTGCTCCCATCATTCTACCGCAGTCGATGAGAATGGTAATATATTTCCCGTGCTCCGGTTCGAATTCATTGGTCATCACTTCTTGCAATTTTGCCGTTTGCCGCCAGTTTATTTTACGGGGATCATCACCGACTACATAGTTTCTGACCTTGGCAAAATCGCCAGCACCGCTACGCTGTTTGCGGATTTTCACGCCTTAATACAGTAAAAATGCTTGAGCGTTTGCTAAATATTGTTTTGTATCTGTTAAATCAGGGATGACTTTAACCGAATCCCTCCATTCAACCGTTAGCTGTTTTTCCCATAAGCCAAGCCGGCTTGTATAGCGAATATAAAGCTTTTGGATGTCATATTTTCCTCTTTCATATGTCTTTGTCTGATAGGTGACCACTGTATTGGATTCTTTCGGGACTGCTCCAGTTACGGGAAATGGCCGTTCAAAGGATTACGGCAGGCCGTCAAGCAGCCTAAAGGATAAAGAATGCCGTGAAAGATTGTCAATAGAGATGTCGAACTGATAGACGATCTCCCTCTCCATTTCTGCTGAAGCAGTCCGTTTGATCAAAAGCTGATTTTTCTTAGGAGAAAGCCGCAGATCATACAAGGATCCAAGCAACACCACGATATTAATCGTAATGATGGTAGTCCAGGAAAGTTCCCTTATGGATCCAATGATTAATAGTATCGACAGAACGAAAAATACTTTCAATAATCGCTTCGTTGGTACAATGCCTCTATCTTGGAACAGGAACCGAGCCCACAAGCTCTTCGATGATTTGGTCAACCGCTGCTCCCTCCAATTCTACGTGCGGCGATAACTGAATACGATGCCGCAATGCCGGTTTTGCTATCACTTTAATATCATCCGGTATCTCATATTCTCGACCGGACAGATACGCCCAAGCTTTGGCTGCTTTGCCGATCGAAATGGCTGCCCTTGTGCTGGCACTAAAGCGGATAGACTCCGTTTCCCGCGTTTTTCTGACAATTTGCATGATATAGTCTAACACACTGTCACTGACCGTGACGCGTTCAATTTCTTTGCGGATGGCCGCAAATGATGGCAGATCTAACACCTTAGAAACAGGAGTTTCCGTGAAGCTGTTTTCTATTACGCTTTTTAATACATTCTTCTCATCCGTAAACGAAGGAAAATCAATATGCAATTTGAATAAGAATCTGTCTTGCTGGGCTTCTGGAAGCGGATAGGTGCCCTCAAATTCGATCGGATTTTGCGTCGCCACGACGAAAAATACGTCAGGAAGATGATACGTTTCTCCTTGAATGGTGACTTGTTTTTCTTCCATTGCTTCCAATAAGGCTGCCTGTGTCTTTGCCGGAGTTCGGTTAATTTCATCTGCTAAAAGAATGTTGGTAAAAATCGGACCCTTAATCGTTTGAAACTGGCTTTCTTTTAAATTATAAATCGTGCTGCCGGTAATATCGCTTGGCAAAAGGTCCGGGGTAAACTGAATCCGGTTAAAGCTGCCTCCCAAAAGTTCGGCAAGCGTCCGTACCATTTGCGTTTTGCCGGTTCCAGGAACCCCTTCCAGGAGGACATGTCCGCCGGCCAAAACTGCTGAAACTAATAATCTTACATTTAAACTTTGTCCAAGAATGCGTTCTTCATATTTTTCCAATAAGGATGTGATTTCCGTGTTCATGCTTCAACCTCTTTCAGCAGTTGCTCGAGTTTTCTAGACCATACAAGGTATTCTTGTTTGGTTATTTTTTCTTTATTTAAGATTGCAGCGAGCCCATTTAAAAATCGCTTCATTTCATCAGTCGTCATTTGAAACTGCTTTTGTTTAAGATAATCAGCTAATTCCGTCCACTGTCTGCTGTACGGGATCGACATGCGCTCATGTAATCGCATTTTTACATAATCCGCTTGAATGGAAAGCGAGTCATGATAACGCCTGCCTCTTGTATACCATGCGGCAATAGCTTGAATTCCCTCATCACTAAACCGAACCGATTCTTCCCTCGGTATGTATATCGGTCCAAAACGTTTCCCTTTCGACCACAACCACAAAATCGCCAGGAGAATTCCTTGCAAGATGAAAAGCAGGAACCATTTTGGGTATACATAAACGAGAGCAGAAGCACTTTGCTGTCCGTGTATGTATTCATCAAATAAACACGTCTTCGTTTTTCCTTCTTTTATCAATTGAAGAACAAGTGGTAAGTGATCGTCTTTTAAAATGTTACCGTTCGTCAGCCATTCAGGTGTTACTGCAGAGACTAACTGTCCTTTTCCTACGGAACGTTTTAATGCAATCACCCCTGCTGAATCGCTAAGCAAAATTTGATCTTGTATGTCCGGGATCAAGCGGTATTGGCTGTCCACCCTTCCTTTTACAACTTGATGATTCTTATCATAGATTTCACTTGCTTTTCCAACATTAGCCGATTTTGTTTTTATGTCTAACATCCCATTCGGATTGTCAGCAAATAGCAAAATGGTGTGACCTGCTTCCATATAAGCGATATATTTTTGCCATTCTTCATCTTTCATCTGAATAGACGGTTCTACCATGATCAGCACTTGCTTACCGCCGCTTTTAGGAAGCAGATCAGGTGTTTTTGCCCAAATGGAAACATCCATTTCTTTTTTTAAATAGGTGTAAATGGCCTTTATCCCTGTTGGTGAAGGAGACTCCGTTACATAACTTGGATAGGGCTCAGGTTTTGGTGTGAAAGATACATAACTGAATATGGAGAATAGGATGATGAGAACAATGAGCCAAATCCATGTGTTTCCCTTAAATTGCAGTTTCATCAAATACTGTTCTCCCTCCTTTCACCAAGCCATTTCATTGCTTCCTGTTTAAACTGAACATATTCCTCTTTGCTTACTGTTCGTTCTCCATATGTGACTTCGTCGAAAATTTGGGCTAGGCGGTAAAATTGATCTGCTTCTTGCAGATCAACTCTCCGAAGTTCATCATAGTAATCCCAATTCGTTTTCCAAATTCTTGCCTCAAGCCAGTTTTTTTCATGAAAATAGAGCAGTAAGGCTAAAAATAAATGCCGGGTAGAAAGGCTTTATTCATTCAGAGATTCCTGTCTTAGTGCTTCGTCTAAATGCTTATGAGATGACCAATGAATCTCACTTACGGATTGCAGCGGTTTTTGATTTTTTAGTATGCGATTTCGTCTTCCGTGGCGTATAATTAAAAACAAAACCCATGCTACTAGAATGATCACAACCGCTATCATGATGATTAAAATAGGGCCGGCTGCGTTCCCAGCCGCCTCAATAGATGGAAACAGCTTTGCGAGCTTTTGTGCTAGCCATTCCGTTGCATGTTCCCACCAAGTTTCAAGAAAACCCTTTGGACGATAGTAAACTTGATACTCCCGGCTACTCAAAATGGATTGAAGTTCATTACGTGCTTTGTTCGCATCTTCCATATCATCACCATTTACATTGTCGAAGTATCATAGTTTTCGATTAATTCTTTTAAATCATCAGCATCATGTCTTAATTTTAAATCAAGATACATGACTGCATAGCCTACCAAGAAAAATACTGTTGTTAATAAACTGGTCAGATTAACAATGATATTTAGCAGTACACTATTTCCTAATACAACTGCAAAAGTTGATTTCACGGCAAAACTGATCGATGTAATAATTAAGTAAAACACAATATAGAGCCCCATTGTGATCCAAGTTCTTTTTCTAGTAATCTTCCAGCTTCTTGAAAGCCCAGGTGCATCTCGCTCAAGGACCACCGAGCCAAAATAAAAACTCCAGCGCGTCAAAAGAAGGCCAATTCCAACTGCACCCCCAAGAAAAAACAGGATGGCTAACGGGATCCCTACGAATGGGCTGATGGCTGAGCCAATCACCCCAACTACAAAAACAACGATAAACGGTACCAGCATCACACCGATGGCAATTAATCCAAATAAAATTGTGCTGCCCAAAATAGGCCAATAACGGGAAAAGGCCTGTTTAATCACAGATTTAACCGTATATTCTTCATTTTTCCGAATATGATTTATCGCCAGTAAGATAGCAGCTTCTGCAACTGGGTAAAAAATCGCACCTAGTAATGCAGCAATCACCGTAGCAATAAGAGGTCCAATCACCTCACTTAGAGAGCTGGAGTCGATGGTATTTGATTTTTCAAAACTTGAAAGCGCCTGTTCCACCCAATTATTTCCGGATCCTTTTTCTACGAAAAGACTGGTTCCGGACACTAACTGAATGATCGCCTCGAGTAAAAATACCGGCCCCATAAAAATGAGTAAAATAGTGAAAAAATCTTTAAACCGATTCTTGCTCAAACTAAATGTATGGTCAAGAATCTCTCCAAAACTTTTTGGTTTA
>NZ_BCUZ01000121.1 GCF_001591485.1 Neobacillus fumarioli NBRC 102428
CCCCTTTTTTTACTAGAGAAAAAAGTATAAATTTTGATTTCGAAAATTGTCCAGCTCAAGGCCATGTACCACTGACCAGGGTGCTTGCGCTTTTCTTAATGAAACTGTACATCAATTTTCTTTTTGTGATCTTTCGTTAATTTCGGCATTCTTACTTCCAGCACACCGTTTCTATAGGTAGCGGAAATCCCTTCTTCAGAAACAGGACTCGGAAGAGAGATGGAGCGATGGAAATGACCGATATAACGCTCTCTTCTGTGCATGTTTTCTTCTTTTACTTCATGGGAACGATTGATTGTGCCGCTGACTGTTAAGACATTATTTTCAATATCGATATTCACATCTTCTTTCTTTTCGAGACCGGGAATATCACAGGTTGCGACCACTTCATTTGCTGTTTCATGTACATCAACGCGAATATTGCCTAAGTGCTGATCATGCTCAAATGAAATGGGAAAATCCGAAAAAAAGCGATCGAAATCTCTTCTCATATTGGACAAATATCGAAATGGATCATAGGGTATGGTTGCCATGTGTTGTTCCTCCTTGTTATTTATTACAAGGATATTATTTCATTTTCACAAAAGAATATACGAACTGTCTTTTTTAAAAAGAAGAGGACATGTCTTTTTTCTGTATAGGTATTTTTTTTGAAATATTAAGGATATAAGTTAGACTGAGCACCAATTCAGCCGCAAGAATAAAAATAACAACCCATGCACCGGCAGTTAATATTGCATCTTTAATGATTGAAATAAATAACAAATGGCCTTGAAGCTGAAATGTAAAGGTATAAAACATTCCAAAGGTAAATACTCTGCTCCATTGGGTCACATCATAAATAAAGATGCCATTTTTAAACCCGAAGGACTTGATTCTCCGAAAAAACCGGTATACTTCAATGGCTTCGATTGTCAAAAAGATTGTAAATGCGAGTATCCAGATCCATTGAATGAAAAAGATATTGACAAGTCGTGATTCAAGACAAGCAATCCCAGTAATGGATAGTGCACCGTGCAAAATACAGTTGGTATTATTCCAATCTCGTTCGATTGTCCAGGAATTTGCTAAATACCTATAGGAAATAAATAAAACACAAACTAAGTAAAATCCAAAACCGATGATTAAAAAAGGAAGATTTACGATAACAGGGACTTTTTTGAATACCGCGTTCATCAAAAGGACCATCGATTGACTACTGACCGTTGATAACAGAAGAATGCCGTGGATATTCCCGAATGATTTTGTACGGATCATTTCTACAAATGTTTTTACACAAATTCCAATATAGATCATCCAAAGAATAATATTTATATAAAAAAGCCATTCGGAAATCAGCCTGTATTGAATAAATTCTTTATCAATTAAGATGCCGCTTATGGAAGTTCCTGCAATCCAAGTCCCGATCCCAAACCGGTTCATCATGTTTGAATAATGAAATTCTTTGAAATTACCTTGAATAAAATAAGATATGATAAAGGCTGCCCATAAAGATAAAATAAACAAGCATAGAAGTTTTATGAACTCGCTCCTAAAAAATTCTATACCGAAATAGTTTAATAGAACCCCGCTCGTTACAATTCCGAAAGACATAACAATAGCCATTCCGGCGGTCTTAATGTATATTCTTTTGCTTGTTATAAAAAGAATGATAGCAATAATTAAGGATAACATTACTAGGAAATAAAGCACTCAAATCACCATTATAATTTAGCAAACTAATAGCTTATGAAATGAAACAATATTGAAATACCGTACTACAAATATTTTAGACAAAAAGTTGCAATAAAACAAAAGGAAAACTTTAGTGGTTTTAAGAAATGTATTTTCAAAAAGTCAGACACAGTTGGTTGAGTAATTATATGCTTTTCTTCATACCGCATTGACGGCATTCCCGTATAAATATGAAATTTTTTACTGAACTTTTGAATAAAGCATTTCCGCAATTATCACAGCGTCCGCTGATTTTATCGGGATATTCCTTGTAATCATACACAATATTGGTATCATAATTTTTCAGTTCTTGCTTACATTCAGTCAACGTTCATCACCTCTCATTTATTTTAGCAGAAAATCCATCTTAATTTAATATGTATAAAATGAAACTCCAGTGGAAGGTCGTAAAAAACCTTCTAACTGGAGTTTTTATAAATGATTGAATCATGACTAAGTTTTTTTTAGCTTCGCGGCTGGAAACGGTAAAAAAGCTAAGGAGAAATTTCTTGTATATCGCCCCCAATAACTTAGTAAAACAATTGTCGGCAAAGCAATTTGAGGAGAAAATGTCGGTTCGTCCAAAATGCCCGTAAGAACAATGATAGGCAAACTGAGTAAAAAATACTCAAGTAATTCATTAGAATGTTTTTTGGAAAAGAACAAAGATATTGCTTTATAGCCTGTAATACTAAAAACGGTTAAAAACGCAATTCCTCCGATGATGCCGTACTCTACAAAAAAACCAATAAATAAATTGTGGGCATGGATCATATCATCATTAAAAAATTTGAAATATTCCCCGCGGAATCCGAGCGGAGTTGTTCCAAAGAAGAAATGTTGTTTCCATAAATCAATCGAGTTTGTCCAAATGTTTTCTCTGACGTTCGCAGAAATATCAATAATATCCTTTCGCGGCATCAACATATAAACTTGTTTTGCCAAGACTAATAATAAGCCTGCAATTGTCACAAAAACCCATTTGTTTAGCCGGAAAAAGAACAGCAAATAAAGAATAATCAACGTTGCATAACCAGCACGGGAACCAGTCGTAAAGACTCCATAACTTAATACCAATACCATTAGGATTTGCCAATAAAGAAGATTATAATTTTTATTTCGCAATCTAATCTGTATTTCGCCAAATAAAAAAGCAATTGCAACCAAAATCAGGTACATGGCGAAATTTGAATTATAGGAACTGCCAAAAAGACGGGAATGATCCGATTCTCCCAATTGAATGGTTCCAGTTAAAAATCCCAAAATAGGATTTTCATCAATACTATTAAGCAGCCAGCCAATTAAACAGTTATAAACACCGCCAAAAATAATGATCCATTTATATTGATGGAAATGGACAATTGAGCCATTATTCCTGATGAATGTATACAATCCCCAATACCCAATGACCATCAGACTGGAAACGAAAAGAGAGATATTCTCCATTTGATAAGTCGCAAAAATTGTTGATATCAAAAGACATAGAAAAAATAGAGAAGCAAGGGAAAAGGATAAATGCTGTTTACCTCTCCAGCTTTTATAAAAGGATATGAAACCTATTATAAATAAGAAAAGAATACCAATTGGCGGCAAGACAAAACATAAAATCAATCCGAACAGTAATTTCTCTCGTTTCAATACATCAAATACACTATGCATCGTAAATGTCCTTCTTTTTGTTTAAATTATAAAAGCTTTTGATCTGTTGAATTAAAAACTCATATAGAATAACAAGCATATTTTAAGAAAAGATAAAGGAAAAATGAAATTTTAATGAACATAGTTTGTAGAATGTCCCTGTAAAAGTAAAATAATACCTTAAATCCTTTAAATATATTTTCTCAGATGACTAGTATATAATGGCAATAGCTATTGACAGAAAAGAGGTTATGAAATGAACAATAAGTTTCATATAGAAATCCGACTGAACGTTTATGAGAAGCTCAAAGACCATTCTCTGATCATTTTATTTGCAGGTAAAGCTCCGCAAAAATCAGCCGATGAGACATACAACTTTGTGCCCAATCGCAATTTTTATTATCTAATAGGGATCGATGAACCAAATATTATTTTTCGAGCTTACAAGAAGAATCATAAAGTGGAAGAATACGTGTTTGTCGAAAAATCTGACCCATTTATGGAAAAATGGATTGGAAAATCGATTTCACCAGAAAAAGCATTTATGAACGAATAAATGAAAAAATTGGATAAAGTTAGTGCAATAGAATGATATTTTGGTATAATGGTTAAGGTCATATGGAGTACAATTTATAATATCATTTTTGAGGTGCAGGGCATTGCGTAAAAAACATATCATCATTATGAGCAGTAGTCTTATCATTATTATTGCACTCGTGGTTGGGGGGCTTAGTTATTACCAGGCAACCCGGTTCAATGCACATATCACAATCAATGATACAAAAGTAGGGGGACTTACTGCAGAACAAGCCATAAAAAAATTAAAATCAACCGTATTAAAAAATGTCGTCTATGTCGGTAAGGAGAAAATTTTCGACGGACAAGATACAAAAATGGGATTTACCGATCAAGATTTACCTGGCGTTGAGAAAATTTTAAAGAGCCAGTGGACATTTTTCCCTTCTTCAAAGGCAAAAAATTATTCGCTTTTGCCAAGTAAAGATGATCAATATCGTAGCCAAACGATGAAAAAGCAGGTAGAGGAAAAGCTTCTTTCCATGAATAAGAAATTAAAACCACCTAAAGATGCAGAAGCGACTTTGCAAGATGGCAGGATTGTCATTACCAAAAGTGCCAATGGGAAGCAGTATGATGTCGAGAGACTTTTAAAGGATTACCAAAAGCAGGAATATAAAAGCGAAATCCATTTGAAACCGATATACATACAACCTGTTAAAGAAGACAGCCCGATTGTAAAGAAGGAACAGGGTATGCTTCAGGAGCTTTTACAGCGAACGGTTCATTACAAGGTGCAGGATCAAGTGTATTCATTAAAGGGCAGTGATTTAATTAAAAATGCATCGGTGTCGAAAGATATGAAGTATAGGATTGATCCAGCCGGCATTAAAAATAAGATTGCGGAAATTAATGATACCCAATCAACATTAAATAAAGCTTTTACTTTTAAAACTCATTCAGGTTCCGTCATATCGGTGAAAGGCGGTTCTTACGGCTGGGCGATTAATGTTGAAAAGGAAGCGAAACGAATACAGGAAGCTTTTGAAAATGGAACAAACATGCTTCCTGTAAAATATGTTTACGGAGAAGGCTGGAATACTTATGGTGTCGGCTATGAGACAACAGCCAATTACGGCATTGGCTACACCTATGCGGAAGTATCGATTAAGGAACAACGAATTTGGCTTTATAAAAATGGCCAATTAGTGTTCACTACCAATGTAGTTACCGGCAGACACAATACCAATGAAGATACGCCAACAGGAGTTTGGTATATTGAATATAAAGAATCTCCATCCATTCTAAAGGGTAGTGAAGTAGGTAATCCAAATTATTCTGTCAAAGTAAATTATTGGGCACCTTTTACTCTCGGTGGAGTCGGCTTCCATGATGCCGGTTGGAGGACGAACTGGGCAAGTAATGCCTATCTTGAGCATGGGTCGGGAGGTTGTGTTAACACCCCGGCAGATGTAATGAAAACTGTTTATGACAACCTCAGTGAAAACGAGCCTGTTATTGTATATTGATGAATTTTTTCTAAAAGCCCCGAACGTCTATTTGTTGGATGGTTCAGGGCTTATTTGTTAGACAAGAAGTATAAATTTGATCTTCGAAAATTGTCTAGCAAAGCGCCAAGACGCTTGTGCTTTTCTTACTGGGAAGGGTCAAGTTTTCATGTAATTTTAATGTTTTTCATAAATGTAAGCGAATACATTATAGTGAGGTGATGGCTTTATGCACATTTACGGAAAGGATTATATTAAATACTTAAACGATGAGGGCTCCGGTAAACTCACGTATGATCAGTGGAAATATAAAAATTTTAAAAAGGAATCAGGAAAATGCAGTTACTGTGGAAATGAAAAGGATTATCTTCATGATTGTTATAAATGTAAATATTGAACGCCCAGGGGCGTTTTTCTTTTAAATTTTTGAACGATTCACTTTTACGTTTTTCTTACATTGTTACATGCTTGCAACTTTTTGTAAAAGTTGAACTTGATTTTTCCTTTGGGTGTTAAAGTTGGTAAATTTCAATCGCCGGATATTTTTAACAAAACTTTGTTCAAGACTTTTATAACAAAGGGTATAAAGCCCTTACATTGGATTACTAATTTTTGGATGGTGAATAGAAATATTACATCTGATAGCCTAATAGTAGAGCAATTGAGCAACTATTAGGAGGTTTTATCTCTATGAAACTAGCTAAACTTAAAAAATTAGTGATTGCAGCTGGAGTCATCGTATCTATGTCAGCTTTTACGTTAAGTCATAAGACAGATGCTGCATCTGTTACACATAAGGTTAAATCCGGCGAAACTTATTGGAAAATTGCGAAAGGATTTGGTGTTCCTGTTACAAGTTTAGAGGCAGCTAACCATTGGAAACCTCTTTACGCTGGGAGAAACGTAATTATTCCAAATTCTCCAATTTCATCAGCGGAAAAAGAGTTAATGGCACGTCTTGTCCATGCTGAAGCAGGCGGTGAGCCGTATGCAGGGAAAGTTGCCGTGGCATCTGTCGTTTTAAACAGACTAAAAAGTCCACAATTTCCTAATACTGTCCATGGGGTCATTTATCAAGTTGCAAATGGACATTATGCGTTCACGCCTGTAGAAAATGGCCGAATTAATATGCCTGCAGATGCTGATTCAAAAAAAGCTGTTAACGAAGCAATTGCTTTAATGGGGAAAGGGAACGGATCACTATTCTTCTACAATCCTGCCACTTCAACTAGCTCTTGGGTTGCAACACGTCCAGTAACGGTTAGAATCGGCCATCATGTTTTTGCGAAATAAATTTATACACCTTTTTCCAGATGATACTGCACCTTCAGAATATTGAAAGGTGCAGTTTTTTGTTGGGAGCAAAAAGGATAAAGGATATTTTTGAAGAATATATATAGGTGATAAAAAGGGGAATATTAAGAAATACAAATGAATGAAGGGGAATGTATATGGAAAAGCCATGGATTTGGATCACGTTTTTGTTATTGGTGGCTGCTGGATTATTTGTCAATGTAACATTTCTTCATCCATCAGAGAAGAAAACAGAGCATAAGACTTCACAGCAAACAGGTCAGAACGCAACAACGACATCAAGTTCTTTTGACCCGGAAGCTTTTTACAAGCAGACATGTATAACCTGTCATGGTGATCATTATCAAGGGGTTGTCGGTCCTTCGCTGAAAAATCTTAGCAAAAAATACACCCAGGCAGATGTAGAAAATATTTTGAAAAATGGCAAAAGCGGCGGAATGCCTGCTGGTCTGGTCAAACCGGAGAATATTCCGGCAATGGCAAAATGGGTGCTTTCATTAAAATAACTTGTTGTTTAAACAGAATATCTTATAAAGGAAGAGTGTACACTATTATTAGGTGCCCAACATTGGATTCAATTATGAGGTGTATGAAAATGACAAAAAACAAGAATACCACATTTAAACATAATAAAAATGTCCAGCCAAAAGGAGAAGTAGAATTTGCCGGAGAAAATGGGCTGGAAAAAATCGTATTACAAGCACAAAAAAAATCCAAATAAATGGAGCAAAACACTTAGCCGAAAAAATGATAAACTTCATATTTTTCGGCTTTTTTTACATCCAAGATAACTTAACCACAGTAGAACTGGTCCCCGAGTGAGAAGAATCATTCATACGATTGGATAAACCGTCTGATTAACCGGTTTAGTTCCTTTGCTGATTTTGTGGGGATTTGATGCTTTTGGTGTAAAAGCTCTAACTGACTCTTTGGAAGTTTTTCATGCAATAACTTGGCATATTGAAAAAACGTTGTATCTTTTGTTCCATATACTAGTAAAATGGGCTGGTTGATCATGGCTAATTGTTTGGTGCATGTGTATGTTAAGCTGCAGCGAAAATATTGTTCGATATTATGTTTATCACCTTTTAATCCTTCTTGATAAAGCTGGCGGAAGGTAGCCATTGTATCAGAGTTGCCCCATGAAATCGCAAGTCCTAGCAATGGAATAGCCCCCCATTTTGCGAGCATCGTTGCGATGATAATTAATTTTTTCGTATAGGAATCACTTATTTCAGACATGCCGCTGACAATTATTGCTCCTAATGCTCGATCGCTATATTCAAGTAAAAACTCTAAACAAACTGATCCACCGGTTGAATATCCGCATAAATAAGCCTTTTCAATCCCTAAATGATCTAATAAATGG
>NZ_BCUZ01000122.1 GCF_001591485.1 Neobacillus fumarioli NBRC 102428
CAGCCCCATTCTATATTGTATTCATGAATCTTTTATTACTTTATTCTAAAAGGGAGTGTTTTAATGCTTCAAGATTTTGTTTCATAACTTCAATATATCCAAGACCTTTTTCTTGCTCATCTTTTGTTAATCCTTCTAATGGGTTTAGCACTTCTGTTTTAGCGCCTATTTCATTGGCTAATGTTTGAGCTACTTTGGGTGAGGCTAATCCTTCAAAGTAAATAGTCTTTATATTTTTCTTTTTCATCAAATCTGCTAATTCAGCCAATTTACTTAGGCTCGGTTCCACATCCGGGGATAATCCTGCAATTGGGATTTGCGTTATACCATATTGTTTTGCCAAATATCCAAATGCTGCATGTTGAGTAACGAAGTCTTTTTTCTTTGCCTTATCAATCGTCTCTTTGTATAAGTGATCCAAATCAACGAGCTGAGTTTTAAAGGCTTCAGCATTTTTTTCATACGTATCTTTATTTTTAGAGTCTTTTTGCTCTAAAGCCTGGGCAATATTATCAACCTCTTTCTCAGCTAGTACAGGTGAAAGCCATACATGAGGATCTTTAGAGATAGGGGAATTTCCTTCCTCTCCTGAAGTTGCATCTAAAAGCTTGATCCCTTTAGACGCCTCAACAACTTTTAAGTTTGATGGATCAATACTTTTTAAGACTTTGTCCACCCAAGTTTCCATGTAACGGCTATTGTAAATAAACACATCTGCGTCTTGAATTTTCGCCATATCTTTTGCAGTTGGTTCCCAATCATGGGGTTCAACACCATTTGGAATTAATAAGTCAACATTCGCAGCATTTCCAGCCACTTTTTGGGCAAAATAATACATAGGATAAAACGTGGTAATAACCTTTAGTTTTTTTGTTCCTTCGCTTGTTTTTTGACTGTTTGACTGAACAGCATTAGAGCATCCGCCAAGCAACAGCAAAAAAATCATAAAAGGAAATAAAAATTTTTTCATACTCCTTTTCTCCTCCAACATCTATTAATTAGGAATCATTACGATTTAAAAAACAGAAATTATTTTTGTATCATCAAAGATTACTAGAGACAACAAATCAGAACCATTACGAATTGTATCTTATAACGATTATTCGTTTCTGTCAAATTAAATTCATCCATGCATGATTACCTGGTATCAAACGAACAAACATCTGCCTATTTGACAGAAGGTATCTCTTATTTTCAAAATAAATTTTAAACATACAAGGAAGCAGGAAGTCCAATTCCCTCCTGCTTCCTTCATATTATTGTTGCTGCCCCTGCCAAGGAATTTCATTTTAACATGTTTTTTGATTATTTGTCATGCTGCAGTGGTTCTTTTTGATCCATATTAACAACCATTGCTGGTGTTGCTGACTGTTTCCCTAGATAAAGCCTTTTGAAACTGTTCGATAAGAATCGGCACAATCTCAAAAGCATCACCAACAATTCCATAATGACAGGACTGAAAAATAGGGGCATCTTTGTCCTTATTAATGGCAATGATTAAACCGGAATTTCTCATTCCCACAATATGTTGAATCGCGCCGGAAATTCCAATCGCAAAATAAATTTTGGGTGTTACTGTTACACCGGTTTGCCCAACTTGATGAGCGTGGTCGATCCAACCTGCTTCCACAACGTCCCTGCTGGCACCCACAGCTCCTCCAATGGTTTGAGCGAATTGGTGAATTAATTGAAATCCCTCCAAACTCCCTAATCCTTTTCCGCCAGCCACAATGATATCCGCTTCATCAATCCTTACTTTTTTTACCGTTTCTTTTACAATTTCTAAGACCTTTGTCCGAATATCCTCTTCCTTTAGGAAGATCGTTTCTTCAACCACCTTGCCAGTTCTTCCTGGCTGGGGAGTGAGTGCTTTCATAACTTTTGCGCGGACAGTAGCCATTTGCGGCCGGTATTTCTTACATAAAATGGTCGCCATTATATTTCCGCCAAAGGCAGGTCTGCTCGCCAACAGCAGCCCCGTTTCCTCTTCTACGTCTAGCTCCGTCGTATCCGCCGTCAAACCTGTCGGCAGATCGGTGGCCACCGCGCTTGCCAGGTCTTTTCCGGTTGAAGTAGCCCCAAACAGGATAATTTCCGGCTTATGTTTTTCCGTACAATCCAGCAATGCTTTCATATAAGTTTCGGTCCGATAATGTTGAAAAATAGGTTGGTCGTAAACGTACACAGTATCAGCACCATATTCAAAAACAGTTTTTGTTAAATGTTTAACATTTTCCCCGATTAAAATACCCGCCAATTCTACCCCCCGTTTGTCTGCTAACTTTCTTCCGGCACCTAGAAGTTCAAGGGATACAGAAGCAACTACATCATCTTTTTGTTCAATGAAAACCCATACCCCTTTGTAAGCCTTGAAATCCATCTAAATTCCCCCCTTGTGTTGAAACAGTTCTTTCTTGTCAAGCACGATCGAGAGCAGCTGCTCCACTTGTTCCCTTGGGTTGCCTTCAAGGAATGTTCCTCCAGCCGGTTTAGGTGGCGCCCATACTTTGGACACAATGGTCGGGGAACCCTTCAAACCAAGTTGCTTTATATCGACATCCTCCAAATCATCAACCGACCAGATATGCGGTTGATATCTGGCAGCTTTAATCATGTTTGGAAGCGGCGAGTACGGGACTTCATTGATTGTTTTTTCAACGGAAAATAAACATGGCAATGTTGACCGGATAACTTCATATCCATCCTCCAACTTGCGGTGGACAATGGCATATCCCTCTTCTTTATTAATTTCCACTACTTTATTTACAGACGTAAGCGGCGGAATATCGAGCCTACGGGCAATTCCCGGTCCTACTTGTCCGGTATCTCCATCAATGGACATTTTACCGCAAATAATCAAATCTATTGGTCTCGTTTTTGCAATTTTTTCAATTGCCTTTGTCACGGCATAGCTTGTTGCCAATGTATCCGCCCCTGCAAATCGGCGGTCCGTGATCAAATAGCCTTCATCCGCACCAATCTCAATGCATTTCTTAATCGCGGTAACCGCTGGAGGCGGTCCCATCGTTACAACCGATACGATCCCTCCATACCTTTTCTTCAGACGAACTGCTTCTTCTACAGCATGGGAATCATATGGATTTAAGATCGCAGGAGCTGTCCTGCGATCCATCGTATTGGTCTTTGGATTCATCTTGATAATTTTGGTGTCAGGCACTTGCTTGATACTGGCCACAATGTGAAGCATTGAACCCCTCCTTAAAAAATGCAAATTTCTTTCATTGCCTCAGTTTTTCAGCTAAAAGACTTTTTATGCCCGTTTACTTTTACTTTATTAAAAGTGACGTCCTTACATGCGAATTTTCTGATAAATATTGAGAGTAGGAAGAATTCCATTCATATTGAATAAAGATTCCCTGGCGCTAAACCGAAACCTTTCGAATTTCCCGGCCTTAATATGGTACTAATAGAACCGTACGAATCATACTCTTAGAAAAGAAGCTAATAAGAAGGAGTGTAAAGTTGGGTGAAAAAGGTTAAGGTTCGTTTGCGTCCCATTGTCAGCAATATTAATTTACCCACCGCATTGAAAGCTGCTATACTGCCGGGTGATTCCATTGAAAGATTATTTATTGCTACCCAAGTTGGAGAGATCATTTACATTGGAAACTCAAGTTTGAGGACCTTTTTAGATATTCGCCCACGAATCATCAAATTAGGCCGTTCTGGAGACGGTTATGATGAACGGGGATTGCTTGGGCTGGCGTTTCATCCGGGGTTTTATTATAACGGTTTGTTTTATCTTCATTATTCAGTAGCTGGAACACAAGGTCCAGGTGCACTTTCGGAACCTTTTAAGCCTAACCCGTGTGATCCTAAAACGTTAAACCTAAAGTGGACAAATAGAGAAACTCAATATGATCATATTGATACGGTTGAAGAATGGATTTTGCAATCGAATGGACAACCTCAAAAACGACGGACATTACTTAACTTAAGAAGACCTTTTTCTAATCATAATGGTGTCAACAGCCTAAACTTCTCACCGGAAACAGGAAAACTTATTTTAACAACCGGTGATGGCGGATCAGGCTATGATCCATTTCATTTAAGTCAGGATGATATGGAAATAGCCGGTAAAATCATTGAAATTGACGTAGCTAGGAATACATTTATCGATAATCCACCGGCAGTTACACGTTTTCATGAACTTCCCGTACCTATTCAGGAAACTCTTACGGTCATTGCCAAAGGGGTCCGCAATATACCAGGCATTTCATATCAAAGATTTTATAATCAGTATATTAAATATGTAGGAAATGTCGGACAGGATCTGTCGGAGTCGATTTTTTCTTTCGTTCATTATAAACCCATACCGGTTACTCAGCTTGTTCAAGCTTATTTAAGAAACACCGAAACTAATCAAGAAGGCTTTATTAACTTTGGCTGGCGAGGGTGGGAAGGTGCTTTTCCAACTTCTATAATAAAGGAATGCACTGAAAATCCGGCTACAGATGAGAAAACAATTGCTTATTACAATGAAGCGATAAAAACTTCAAGTACGCGTCTTCAGCCTCTGACTAGTTATTTTCATAAAGATCCCCGGCCCGATAAGTTTGGAGGAACTGCCCTTACAGGAGTACAAGCCTACATGGGGAATGGAATCCCCAATTTAACGGGAAGTGTGGTTTTTACGGATCTTGCCCGAAAGCAAAAATCTCAAGGTCCGATTAGAGGCGTGTTAGCTTCTACCAGGATAAGAACAGATGGTAAACTAAGCGATTATAGTGTTATTGAAACCGATTATAACTTTGGGTCTCAATCTGCCTATTATGTTAATTTGGGAACGAATCTGGACCAAACACGAATTTACTTAGGGGTTTATGGTTCTATGAAGGTGACTGATTTTAATCAGGGGACTGTTTTTGAAATTGTTCCGTGACTAGATCAACTTACATTGTATCCGAGGAATCTTTTACTTGGAATTATAAGATAGAAATATAAAACAAACAAGAGAGCAACTCATGCTCCCTCGTTTGTTTAGACTCAAAAGCCTTACATCTTGGTTTCCTTCATTTTACGTTAATTGTTTTAACCAATATAATTCCATTTTTATTATAATTACCTATCTAATGTCTTAAATCAATCAGCTGTCATTGCTGCATCTCTGTCTTTCAACTCTTTATTAACTTTTTTGGCTTCTAGCAGGTACTCCGTTTCAAAACCACTGTTAACAGCCCAAATATAAAAACCAAGGGATACACCAGCTATAATTACCATATCCCAACCATATGGAATGACATTTATGCCTCCAAACTTCTCACTCCCCAAATAGGAGATGCACATCATAACTAATAAGTAGGCAACCATCCAAACACCTGCCAGGAAGTTTTGTCGAAAGCCTTGCCATTTCTTTTTAGCTTGGTAATAGAAATAAATAGGCAGCCCAATGATGATAATGAACAAAACTTGTCCTGTAAGCGGCCAACGTGCCCAGTACAATGTTAAGGAAGCAAAAATAAATCCGCAGGGTGCAATCAGCTTCAATCCTTTAAGACAAAGTGGACGATACAGATGTTTTCCTGTTCTTCTTAATGTCATAACAGTAACAGGACCCGTAATGTAGGATATTAAGGTGGCAACGGAAATAACTTCCGCCAATGCCCCCCAGCCTTTAAACACAATTAAAAATAGAAAACATACCGCAAGATTAACGAACATGGCTGGTCGTGGCACCCCGTAAACTGGATGAATCTTGCCTAAAACGGCGGGTAAATACCCATTCCTTTCCATACCATAAATCATCCGTGCTGTTGTTGCGGTATACGTTGTTCCTGTACCGGATGGAGAAACAAATGCATCAAGGTATAACACGATCACCAGCCAATTGATATTTAAAGCAATTGCTAAGTCTGCGAAAGGAGAGTTAAAGTTTATATTATCCCAACCATGTACAAGCATAGCAGGTTTAACGGCGCCAATATAGGCAACCTGTAAAAGGACATAAATAACGGTTGCAATTAAAACAGAACCTACTACTGCGATCGGAATGGACCGGCCTGGTTTTTTAGCTTCACCCGCCATATTAATCGGACTTTGAAACCCATTAAATGCAAACACAATCCCAGAAGTAGCAACCGCGGTGAGCACACTTGGCCATCCATAAGGTGCAAAACTATGTCCGTAAGTAAAGTTTCCACCATGAAATCCAACGAACAGAAGGGCACCAATTGTTAATCCAGGGATAATTATTTTAAATATTGTTATAAGTGAATTTACTTTTGCAAATAAGCTTACGGTCCAGTAATTTAGGAAAAAGTAAATAAGCATCAACACAGAAGCAATACCAAGCCCTTCCGGCGTAAGTATTCCGTTTTGTACTAAACTATGAGTCCACTTTGCCCAACTCCATGGCCACGAGCTCATATATTGTACAGAAGCTATGGCCTCAACGGGAATTACAGAAACAATCGCAATCCAGTTCGCCCACGCAGCAAGAAACCCTACAAAAGATCCATGGGAATATTGTGTGTATTTCACCATTCCTCCAGCCTCGGGGAACATGGCACCCAATTCAGAATAAGAAAGAGCGATACATAGGATCACAATCATCCCAATAATCCAAGCAAAAATAGCGGCTGGCCCAGCAATTTTAGCTGCCTTCCAAGCACCAAACAACCAACCAGAACCAATAATTGACCCGAGACCCGTCATGGTCAGCGCAAAAGTTCCCATCTTACGATGCATAGTTCTACTCCTTTCAAAAATAGATTGAAGAGATGCTTCCAAGACTCTTACATTAACGTCCATAGAAAGTTCAATGACACTTCAAAAGCTAATCACTATACAGATGTGTTATGTTTTGACTGATTTCGCTGTATATGTATTAGCTGAAACAGGCATTTATTTGATAATGCACTAACTTTCTGACAACTCGAAAAGCCTCTTCATAAGTATTTATCAGTTGGAATAAATAAAACATAGAATTTATTATAGTATACGTATAATAATTATTCCAATAGCAAAAATGTTCGTCATTTTCAAAAAAAACAAAAAAAATAGAGATGTATGACTTGAGTTTCAGTATTTTTACAATTAACTCCATTTCTACATTAAATATGGAATACAATTTCTAAGTACCCCCAAAACTTACGAAATCCCGAAAGTTGATAAATGAGGTAGGTTTTCACACAATCTTCATAGTTTTCATCATTAGTTACATTTGTTTTAATGTATTGCACTTTTTTAAATGTTTCTTCATCGATTTAATTAAGTATCCACCTTTAAATTTCCGCGGTTCATAAGAAATGATGAATGCTTTTGGTTCGTATTCCTCGATTAAATCCATCAGTTCATTTTCGCGGTTTCGCTTTGTTAGTATTTCTAGTTGAAATCTTTTACTATCACGTCCCATTCCTTCAAAGACGGTAACCCCAAATCCTTTATTTCTTAATATGGCAATAAGTTCTTCATTCATTTCCATTAAGTTTACAACTAAACACGTGTAACCAATAGCTAGCTTATTTTCTACCCTTGAGCCAATATATAATCCTACTCCGAACCCAACAGCATAAACGATCATTTCAGCTATGCTTTGGTGACCAGAAAAAACCAAGGAAAGACCAAATACGTAAATTAGTGCCTCCAATATTCCAAATGATGAAGCTGCGACACTCATATTCTTTACTAAAAAAATGGTCCGAAGTGTCAAAACAGGGACGTACACTAATTGAAGTGCAAAGATTAAAATAATTTTTAATAGCATAAAGGAACTCCTCCCAGCTGACTTATAATATTTCAATACCAGCCTATTCATTTTATCATGCAAAGAAGCTGGAGAGATATTACCTATTAAAAAATTCCAACAAAAAAGAACAGATTCCCTTCTCTTAACAACATGGAAGAAGGTCGATAGTAATGT
>NZ_BCUZ01000123.1 GCF_001591485.1 Neobacillus fumarioli NBRC 102428
CCCCCTTATTTGTCATCCTCTTTTAAATTGATTGTTTTGGCTGTTTTGTTTATCGACTTTTGCTCTTTCTTCCCCAGGCCCTGCGTTGCCTTTTACACTGCCTGAACTTACACCCGCTTTGGATGGGTTCTTTTGTACTTTAGCCATAATGATCACCTCAAGAGTAGATTCCCCGTTAAATCTAAAGTTTATCTATGGCAAAAGAAGAATCATTTTTCTGAAAAAAATATAATTTTTCCGCGTTTACTGATTGCGGAAATTTTTAAAATATTTTATAGTAATAACAAAGCTTATTTTTTAATTAAAAAATGAATGAGTATTCATTCAAGGAGCTGAAGGGGGAGACAATGTTGAACCGATTGATCAAAAAAGCAGCTGTACTGGGTTCCGGTGTGATGGGATCAGGAATTGCTGCCCATTTAGCAAACATAGGAATTCCAACACTACTCTTGGATATTGTCCCGCGTGAATTGACAAAAGAAGAAGAAGCAAAAGGTCTTACATTACAGGACAAACAGGTACGTAACCGTATCAGTACACAATCGATTCAAAAATTATTAAAGCAGAAGCCTGCACCGCTTACCTCCAAGAAGAATATTGCCTTGATTGAAGCAGGTAATTTTGAAGACGATTTAGTGAAACTAAAAGATGTTGACTGGGTGATTGAAGTGGTGGTTGAAAACCTGAAAATAAAGAAACAGGTATTTGAACAAGTCGACCAATTCCGCAAGCCCGGCAGTATCATCAGTTCGAACACATCCGGTATCTCTGTGGAAGCCATGGTGGAAGGACGTTCGGAAGATTTCAAAAAACATTTCCTTGGCACTCACTTTTTTAACCCGCCTCGCTACTTGAAATTATTAGAGATTATTCCGACCCAATACACGGACCCGGAAGTCCTTTCTTTCATGAAAACGTTTGGTGAAGATGTATTAGGCAAAGGTGTCGTTGTTGCGAAAGATACGCCCAATTTTATTGCGAACCGCATTGGAACATATGGCCTCTTAATAACAGTTCAGGAAATGCTAAAAGGCGGCTACAGTATCGGTGAAGTGGATTCCATTACCGGCACCTTGATCGGTCGTGCGAAAAGCGCCACCTTCCGCACCCTCGATGTCGTCGGTTTGGATACGTTCTACCATGTAGCAGGCAACGTTTATGAAAAAGTTGAAGGAAAGGAAAAAGAAGCGTTTGAAGTTCCTGCATTTCTAAAGACAATGGTCGAGAGAGGCTGGCTAGGCAGCAAATCCGGCCAAGGATTTTACTTGAAAAAGGGAAAAGAAATATTGGAAATTGATCCAAATACATTAGAATATGGCCCAAGTAAAAAGCTGTCTGCTCCCTCTATTGAGCTTGCCAAACAAGAAAAGGGCACCGGCAATAAATTGAAAGCGCTTCTTTATGCAAATGACCGTGCCGGGGAGTTTTTATGGAGAACGTTTGCAAAGTCTGCTGTCTATTCTGCCGAGCTTCTGGGGGAAATAGCTGATACAATCGTCGCAATCGACCGTGCGATGAAATGGGGTTTCGGCTGGGAAATGGGGCCGTTTGAAAGCTGGGATGCCATCGGTGTAGATAAATCAGTGCAAAAGATGAAGGAAGACGGTTTGGAAGTCCCTGCTTGGGTAACGGAAATGCTTGATAAAGGCTTTACTTCTTTCTACAAAGAAGAAAATGGCGAACGATATTACTATGATCAAGGCGAATATAAATTAGTGGAAGTCAATCCTAAAGTCATTGACCTAAAAAAAATTAAGAAACAAAAAGGTGTCATTAAAAAGAACAGTGGCGCAAGCTTGATTGATATCGGCGATGGCGTGGCATTGCTTGAATTCCACTCCCCAAACAATGCGCTGGGTATGGATACGATCCAAATGATTCATTTCGCCATTGACGAAGTGGAGAAAAACTATAAGGGTCTTGTCATCGGCAACCAAGGAAAGAACTTTTGTGTCGGCGCAAACTTGGCCATGATGCTGATGGAAGCACAGGATGATAATTATGATGAGCTTGATTTGGTGATTCGCCAGCTTCATAAAGCGTTGCTTCGTGTAAAATACAGCTCAAAACCGGTTGTCGCCGCTCCTTTTAACATGACGCTCGGCGGCGGAGCAGAAGTTTGTCTGCCGGCTGCCCATATCCAAGCATCATCTGAAACCTATATGGGGCTTGTCGAAGTTGGCGTCGGGCTGCTTCCTGGCGGGGGCGGAAACAAAGAGCTTTATATAAAACACTTGGACAACATGCCAAATGGTGTTCAGTTTGACTTGCAGGCAGTTGCGAATAAAGTTTTTGAAACAATTGCTACTGCGAAAGTATCAACATCCGCTGAAGAAGCGCGTGAAAATAATTTCTTAGATTTGGCGGATGGCATCAGCTTTAACAGTGATCACTTGCTATATGATGCAAAACAGGCAGTCCTTGCACTGCACGAACAAGGATATAAGCCAAAAGTGCGCCGTAAGGTTCCTGTTACAGGTGAAACAGGTTACGCTACCCTATTACTAGGAGCAGAAGGCATGCGCTTATCCGGCTATCTTTCTGAGCATGACATGAAGATTGCCAAAAAGATTGCCTATGTCATCGCCGGTGGTAAAGTTCCATTTGGAACAGAAGTTGATGAACAATATTTATTAGATTTGGAAAGAGAAGCATTCTTAAGCCTAATCAGAGAGCCAAAAACTCAACAGCGCATGCAACATATGCTTTTAAAAGGCAAGCCATTAAGAAATTAGAATATAAGAGAAAAAGAGTCCTGGGATAAACAATAGATTCGAAATTTACTAAATTACCAGAAAGAGAGGGATCGACGTTGAGAGAAGCGGTAATTGTTGCCGGAGCCAGAACCCCGGTCGGGAAAGCAAAGAAAGGCACGCTTGCCAATGTTCGCCCGGATGATTTAGGAGCATTGGTAGTCAAGGAAACGCTTAAACGTGCCGGAAATTATGAAGGAAATATTGATGATTTAGTGATTGGCTGTGCAACACCGGAAGCAGAACAAGGCATGAACGTAGCGAGAAATATCGGAGCACTGGCTGGACTGCCGCATTCAGTCCCGGCCATCACCGTCAATCGTTTCTGTTCTTCCGGCTTGCAGGCAATTGCTTACACTGCACAATCTATCATGCTTGGCCACACTGACACTGCGATTGCCGGAGGTGTGGAATCGATGAGCATGCTGCCAATGGCAGGGCATGTAATTCGGCCAAATGTTAAGCTGGTTGAATCAGCTCCGCAATATTATATGGGAATGGGTCATACAGCTGAAGAAGTAGCAAAGAAATATGGCATCACCCGCGAGGAGCAGGATGCTTTTGCTGTAAGAAGCCATCAGCGCGCCTTCAAAGCGATTCAAGAAGGAAAATTTACCGATGAAATCATCCCGGTTGATGTAACATTCCGTACAGTTGGCTCTGACAACAAGCTTGTTGAGAAAACGGTGAAATTTACAACAGATGAAGGTGTCCGCCCCGGTACCAACCTTGAAATATTAGCAAAGCTACGCCCGGCATTCTCGGTGTCAGGCACCGTCACAGCCGGAAATTCTTCGCAAACGAGTGATGGGGCTGCAGCTGTTATGATCATGGACCGTGAAAAAGCAGAGTCGCTTGGCCTTAAGCCCCTAGCAAAATTCCGCTCCTTTGCTGTAGGGGGTGTGCCGCCGGAAATTATGGGGGTCGGCCCAGTTGTAGCTGTTCCGAAAGCATTGAAGCTGGCCGGACTTGAGATATCCGATATCGACTTGTTTGAATTAAACGAAGCCTTTGCTTCACAATCGATTCAAGTGATCCGTGAACTGGGTCTTGACGAAGAGAAAGTAAACGTCAATGGCGGGGCAATTGCCCTCGGTCATCCGCTCGGCTGTACCGGTGCCAGATTAACATTGACACTTATACACGAATTAAAACGCAGAAACCAGCAATTTGGTGTCGTGACGATGTGTATTGGTGGCGGAATGGGCGCTGCCGGCGTGTTTGAACTGCTTTAGATCTGGGGGGACGATCTTCCCCTTTAAAAAAATTCATTAGGAGGAATTTTTTATGACTGAAACAAAAAAAGTTGTTAAAGGCGGTAGTTTTTTAATTGAAGATATTTCCTATGAACAGTTATTAACTCCAGAAGATTTTAATGAAGAACATTTAATGATTGCGAAGACGGCTGAAGATTTTGTAGAAAAGGAAGTTCAACCCGTACTTGATCGTCTTGAAAAACATGAATTCGATATCACGGTAAAACTTTTAAAGCAAGCTGGAGAACTGGGTCTTTTAGCTGCCGACGTACCGGAAGAATATGAAGGTTTGGGATTGGATAAAATTACTTCTTCCCTTATTACGGAAAAAATGTCCGGTGGTGGCGGATTCGCCATTTCTCACGGTGCACACGTTGGGATTGGTTCCCTACCAATCGTTTTATTCGGCAATGAGGAGCAAAAGAAAAAATATTTACCTGCTCTTGCATCCGGGGAAAAAATCGCTGCCTATGCCCTGACCGAACCAGGTTCCGGCTCTGATGCCCTTGGGGCCAGAACAACAGCCAAATTAAACGCCGAAGGCACTCACTATATTTTAAATGGGGAAAAACAATGGATCACAAACGCTGGTTTTGCGGATGTATTTGTTGTTTATGCCAAAATTGACGGCGAAAAATTCTCAGCTTTTATTGTTGAAAGAGACTTCCCTGGCGTTTCAACCGGTGCAGAAGAGAAGAAAATGGGGATTAAGAGTTCTTCTACCCGCACTCTCATCTTAGAGGATGTACCTGTTCCTGTTGAAAATTTGTTAGGCGAAATTGGTAAGGGTCATGTCATTGCCTTCAATATCTTAAATATCGGACGGTATAAACTTGCAATTGGCGCTGTCGGTGGTTCTAAGAAAGCATTAGAGATGACCATTAAATATGCCAACGGCCGCCAGCAGTTTAAAACACCAATCTCCCAATTTAATTTAACAAATGAAAAATTCGGTACATTGGCTTCGGAAATTTATGCGGCTGAAAGCTCTGTATGGCGTACCATTGGCTTGTATGAAGAAAACCAAGGCAAATTGTCCGATGAAGAAACGAAAAATATCAAAGTGCTCGCGAACTCCATTGCTGAATATGCCATTGAGTGTTCCTTAAATAAATTCTTTGCCAGCGAAGTTTTGGCCCATGTTGTCGACGAAGGTGTGCAAATTCACGGCGGTTACGGATTTATGCAAGAGTATCCAATTGAAAGAGCATATCGCGATGCACGGATTCAGCGGATCTTCGAAGGAACAAACGAAATTAACCGTCTGCTGGTGCCAGGCACCCTTGTGAAAAAAGCGCTTAAGGGCGAACTTCCATTGTTCCAAAAAGCGATGGCTCTTCAAGAAGAATTAATGATGTTAACACCGGAAGAACCAGGTGATGAAGTACTCGCACAAGAAAAACATCTTGTAAAAAATGCTAAGAAGATTGCTTTATTGGGACTTGGCTTGGCAGCGCAAAAATATGGCCAGAAACTTGAAGCGGAGCAAGAAATTCTCTCTAATATTGCAGATATCATTTCAGACGTATATGCAATGGAATCTGTTGTGCTCCGTACGGAAAAAGCCATTGAGAAAAGCGGTGCAGAAAAGAACAATCAAAAGCTTCTTTATACCCAGATCTTCTGCCAAGAAGCTTTTAACAGAATCGAAGCAAGTGCTAAAGAAACTCTTGTCGCAGTGGAACAAGGCGACATGCTACGTATGATGCTGACTTCGCTTCGCAAGTTTACCCGCCATACACCAATTAACGTGATTGCGAAAAAACGGGAAGCGGCAGATGTTTTAATTGCTGCAGAACATTATGTAGTCTAATAATGATGGGGGCCTTATCTAAGGCTCCTTTTTAAATTTTTAGGGGAAAAGAAGGATTTTTGCAAAAAACGTCGAATTTTTAGATTGGGAAATTTTTTGTTTTGCATTGATTATGGTAAGATGGGAATAGATTAAGTAAAAGGCGGTGAACAAATGCCTCTGACTTTTTACTGGTATCCAAAATGTGGAACCTGCCGAAATGCGAAGAAATGGCTGGATGCCCATGATATTCCGTATAAGGAAATACATATTGCCGACAATCCTCCGTCACGTGAGGAATTGGAAAAGTTCTATCATACAAGCGGTTTGGAGTTGAAGAAATTTTTTAATACAAGCGGTTTAAAATATCGTGAACTAGGAATGAAAGATAAACTAAAGACTGCTTCTGATGAAGAGCTATTGGATTTGCTTGCCTCTGAAGGCATGTTAATCAAACGACCGATTGTAACGGATGGAGAACATGTGACAGTCGGTTTTAAAGAAGAAGAGTTTGAAAAGATGTGGCTTGGAAATCGATGAAATTCGATGATAGATATTTAACTTATTATGGAGGGATTTAACCAATGAGTGTACCAAAAGAATTACGTTATTCTGAAGAGCATGAATGGGTAAAAACAGAAGAAGGCGGCAAGGTAAGAGTTGGGATTACTGACTTTGCCCAGCATGAATTGGGAGACATTGTTTTCGTTGAGCTTCCTGAAGTTGGCGCTGAGTTAACAGCTAATGAACCATTCGGCAGCGTTGAATCTGTCAAAACAGTTTCTGAACTATATGCACCTGTCAGCGGCAAGGTGGTTGAAGTAAATGAAGAATTAAACGACAACCCTGAATTTGTCAATGAATCACCATATGAAAAAGCATGGATGATTGTGATTGAACTATCAAACAGCGGCGAAGTCGATGAACTGCTGACTTCAGAGCAATATGAAGAAATGATCAAAGAAGACTAATGGTTTATGAAAGGCACCCTTATGCGGTGCTTTTTTCCATTTGGGAGAATAATTTTTTTGGCAATAATGATATAGTGATCATACACACAGAATGAAATATCTGGAATATGTTAGCATAAACAACTTTTTACAGGTGATGGGTAATGAATGATTTGTATGTTGACAAAGTTCTTATTGTCGAAGGAAAATCGGATAAAAACCGGGTTAAGAACATTGTAAAGGAACCCGTTGAAATCATTTGTACAAATGGAACCATTAGTTTGACAAAATTAGATGAACTAATTGATTTCCTTGAGGATAAAGAAGTTTACATACTTGTAGATGCCGATGAGGCCGGCGAAAAGCTTCGCAAACAGTTAAAAAGAGAGCTCCCGCAGGCAGAGCATCTGTATATTGATCGAATGTACCGCGAAGTCGCCACAGCACCCATGAATCACCTGGCGACGGTTCTATTAGGGGCCAATATTGATGTTCACACTGAATACTTAGAAATGGGATAAGGAATTATGAACGAGTGGAAACTTGAAGATTTTAACTCTTTCCTCGAACAGCAGCAAACAGGGCTGGTTTATTTTTATACCCCCATGTGCGGAACCTGCCAGCTGGCAGGTAAAATGCTTCAGGTTGTCGAGGAACTGATCAATCTCGATACAGGAAAAATGAATCTTAATTTTTATCCGAACCTCGCCGAACAGCTGAGGATCGAGAGTGTTCCTTGCCTTTTGCTGATTAGATTCGGCGAGATAAAAGACACCATTTACGCTTTTCATTCTGTACCATATTTATTGGAAAAAATTAAACAGGTTTTGGATTAGAGCAGATGCTAGTGTATCTGCTTTTAGGGTATCCTACAAGTGTATGGAAACTGACAGGGTTTTAGTACCCAATAGGCTATTGGCGCCTGAAACGTAGAAAAAACCGGAACAGCTTTGGTAGAATAAAAGCGGTCATAACGCCAGAAGGAGAAAAACCGAAGCAGCATC
>NZ_BCUZ01000124.1 GCF_001591485.1 Neobacillus fumarioli NBRC 102428
GAGCTTTTTACCGATCCGCGGGCCAATACCCTTGTTTGGAGCACGAAGACTCGGTCTGATACCGGATTTGGGCGCCAATTCACCCGATTGGCAACCTTTCCCTTACGAGTTCTTCATAGCCCGGGCTTCTTCTAGTCTTTCCTTTCTTTTATCCAATCAAATTCCCCCACGCTTGTACCCCAAAATAACCTCCAAAGCAAATCATTGATACACCCGATAGCAGGGAAATTGTAACAAGCAGCTTGGGGGTTAAATATTTGCGGAAATTGCTGGCCACCCCGGCCATTGTTATATCCCAAAGGAGTAAACCGAGAAAAATAGCGCTGCTATAAACCATTAATTGGCTGCTTTCATAGGCAGATGCGGTCTTAGCAAGAACTGATCCGTAAATGCCTAACCAAAAAAGAATCGTCAAAGGGTTGGAAATCGACATAAAAAAACCTGAGAAAAAAGATTTAATTAACGGCTCACTGCTTCTTGTATTCTCCAAATGAATTTGTCCCGCCTTCATGATTGTTTCAATACCGGTATAGATCAGCACAAAACAGCCAAACAACCAAAGAAACGTCTGCATAAAAGGGGTTTGAAGAAATCGTACGACACCTATGTAAACAATAAGCATATAGATTCCATCCGCTACAACTGCACCAATCCCGATGAACCAAGAATGCATAAAACCGCCCCGAATGCCCCGGTCAATTTGCGCAGCATTGATCGGACCAATAGGGGCAGCAAGCGACAATCCTAACAAAATATAGCTCAAAAATGCATTCATCTAATATTCCCTCCGCCAAAATTGTCTTTCTCATTTTTATTCGGACAAACCCCGGATTAGGACAAAAAAAGAGCTTCCTTGAAAAAGGAAGCTCACATTACTTTGTAAAGGTAAATTTTCCATACTGACGTTTTCGACACAAATACTTTATCCAATGCCAAATGATTCTCAAACGCATTATCAATTGGAACTGCCGAGAAAATATAACGGCCGCCCATTTCTTTAAACACATCCGTATTCAACTCTAAATGTTTCAAATGAAGTTTCGAATTCTTCTGAACCATTTGTCCCTTTTTTCCAAGCTGGGCAGTAAAAATGTAACAGCGGCCGCCCCAATGATCAAAATAATTACGAATTGATTTATTCTTCGCTAATTCCTTTGTCATAATTTTTCTAAACTGATGTTTATAGCTTAATGGATAAAAATTGTTGTAGGTATCCAATGTGTAAAAACCGTTATACTGGGCGATCGCTGGATGGATGCCGATACTGGCAACGCGATACTGCTCTTGCGGAAGGGAAATATATTGTTTAATTTGTGCAAACAAATCTTCAGCGTAAAATTGTTTCACGGTTGGTTTATGATGATAGATCATTTCATCATTATACAGCCCTAACAGAAGGATTTGCATGACAGCAACCCCCGTGGCAATACGTGCCCAGTGAAAGCCTTGAAGCGAAATAATCTTTAACGCATATGCAAAGCAGCTATAAATGACCAGCGGCCGCAAAAAATGATAACGTGCAAAATTAAACGTATCTAGAAAATGGAATCGCTTTGTTAATGGGAGCCATCCCTTATAGAACCAAAAAGCATACCAAAACGATAACAAAATGTTGACAACAAATAAAAGGACAAAAATCTTCTCTTGTTTCCATAGATTTTTTTGTAAACAAAATAAAAGGCAGTATATATAGCCGGTAAAATAAACAATGTATGAACTGTCATGACATGGGTATGGCCGAGGACATAGTTCTCCAACGCCAGCCGTAAAACACGCCAAAGCGGCAAAGAGGCATGAACATATTCATCACGGCTATTGGGCTCACCTTTCACTAAAAAAGAATAAACTAATCGGTATTCTACAAGCATGAAAATGATCGTCATATACCCAATTGCAAATAAAAAGCGAAAATTCCAGCCTTTTCCCCGCAAAACATCCACAAGCCAAATGACGGCCATTGCACTCAGGAAAAAGAAAAAGCCTACGATACTGGCATACAGTGGGAGCAATGTAAGTACGAGATAGTCCTTTAATGATCCCTCACCGTTACGGATATTCAAAAAAGCCCATAAAACCAGCGGCATTCCAAGCGTACTTTACATGCCTGATGGCCAGAATGGTGTAATGAAAAAGCGATCGCTGTCAGGATATTAAGTGTAAGCCATCTATCTCTCGGAAGGAAGTGCTTCTTTAATAATAAATACATACCGACAAAAGCCGTTACCCTTGTGAATGTTTGGCTTAACCCATAGGCAACCATAGTAGGAAAGAGGGAATATAACCAAACAATCATGCTAAACTCGCTTCCGAAAGCATTTCTGGAAAGCAAGCCATTTATAATTTGTGGTATGACTCCATCTAGACTGCCAAATAATTCATCGCTTCTTACCAGCACTCTGTACTAAGCGAGATTTGAATCCAGATTATCATGGACACGTATATGTGGATTTTCTTGAAGTATAAATAGGGGAGAAAGAAAAACTGCAAGGACAATGAACGCGAGGAAAATCCACCTTTTTTCCTGTTTGTTTCCGATGATCACGCTTTTTTGGCACCCCATTACTCATTCTTTTCTCTTAAAATTCGCCATTTGCAGGTATATTATTCCATAGTACCTATAAGTCTGAGAAAAATGATGAGATCAAACTTTTTTGCGAATAATAGGAACAAAATGAGGTGAAGTGATTGGCAAATCTTTATATCAGCTTTTTGAGATTACCTCTTCTTGTTCGTTTTCTACTTATTATTCTATTTGTTTTTTTCAGCTTTGGGATCACAATTCACTTTCTGGAGCCTAAAACCTTCCCCTCTGTCTATGACGGGATTTGGTGGGCCATTATAACCGCTTCAACAGTTGGCTACGGAGATTATGTCCCGCATACTTTTTGGGGAAGATTAACTGGTTTGATTTTAATCTTATTCGGTGTTGCTTTTGTTTCTTCTTATTTTGGAACTTTGGCCATTTCGGCTTTTTCTAAGCAAAATGATTTCACCGAAGGGAAAATTTCTTTTAAAGGCAAGGGTCATACGATTATTGTCGGCTGGAATGAACGGTCCAGAGAATTAATCAACAAGCTGATGAATACCCATGATCCGCAAATGATTATTCTGATTGATTCAACCCTTGAAGCAAACCCGGTTAATTCGCGATTTGTTCATTTTATCAAAGGGAAAGCACATGTAGATGAAACGATTTTAAAAAGCGATATTGACACAGCCAAAAAAGTCCTGATCACGGCTGACCGCGGCAGCCCGGAACTTCAAGCTGATATGAACAGCATCCTGACTCTGCTCACCATTAAGGGGTTGTGTCCAAATGTAAAATGCATCGTGGAAATTTTAACGGCAGAGCAAGTCATCAACGCTATAAGAGCTGGAGCTGACGAAATTATACAATCGAATAAACTGATTAGCGTATTTATGGGTAACAGTTTGCACTGCAATAACGAAGGACTGTTATCAGATGTTGTTCATCAGTTGGAAGAAAATCGACTGTCCCTGCTTCCTCTTCAGGAACATGAGATCGGAAAGACCTTTCAGGAAATCCACCATGAATTACTTACAAAAGGATTCCTATTAATCGGCATTAAAAGAGCAGAGGAAACACTGCTGCACCCTTCTCATTCGACCCAAATTCATACTCAAGATCAGTTGATTGTCTTAAAATAATTACGCACCTGCTCGGGTTAATGAAACTTAATTTTTGCAAATTCCCATCCAACAACTATAATGAAAATTGAAAAGGATGGTGATATATTGTGGAAAATTTTATATTCCATAATCCAACTAAATTAATATTTGGAAAAGACCAGCTTGAGCATCTAAGAGAAGAAGTTCCGAAGTATGGCAAAAAAGTGTTGCTTGTTTATGGGGGCGGCAGTATTAAACGAAGTGGCCTTTATCAAAATGTGACAGGTATCTTGGAAGAAATCGGATCGCAAGTATTTGAACTGCCCGGAGTTGAACCGAATCCAAGAATTACTACTGCCCGAAAAGGAGTAGAAATTTGCAAGCAGGAAGGAATTGAATTTTTGCTCGCTGTTGGCGGAGGCAGTGTGATCGACTGCACCAAATTAATTGCAGCAGGCACAAAATACGACGGAGATCCTTGGGATATCGTGATTAAAAAAGCCACTGTTATAGAGGCTCTTCCATTCGGCACCGTTTTGACATTGGCGGCAACCGGTTCGGAAATGAACTCCGGGTCTGTGATCACGAATTGGGAAACCAATGAAAAATATGGCTGGGGAAGCCCTGCAACCTTTCCGAAATTTTCAATACTCGATCCTGTCAATACGTTTACCGTTCCGAAGGATCAAACAATCTACGGAATTATCGACATGATGTCACACACACTTGAGCACTATTTACACGTAGAAGACAATACAGAATATCAAGACCGTATGGCTGAGTCCCTACTGCTGACTGTAATGGAAACAGCTCCAAAATTGCTGAACGACCTTGAAAATTATGATTATCGGGCAACAATTCTATACTGTGGTACAATGGCGTTAAACGGCATAATCAACATGGGCTTCAAAGGAGATTGGGCGACCCATAATCTTGAACATGCCGTTTCTGCTGTCTATGATATTCCGCATGGCGGCGGACTTGCAATTCTGTTCCCAAATGTAATGAAGCACAATCTTCATGTAAAACCAGAGCGCTTTAAAAAACTTGCAGTCCGCGTATTTGGCGTAAATCCTGAAGGTAAAACCGCGGAAGAAGCTGGTCTTGAAGGCATTCAAAAACTTCGCGAATTTTGGAACAGTATTGGAGCACCTTCACGCCTGGCTGATTATCATATCGATGACAGCAAACTTGACCTAATGGCAGACCGTGCAATGGAAAATGGAGAATTCGGCAATTTTGCCAAATTAAATCGCGAAGATTGTCTGGAAATCTATCGTGCATCACTTTAAGAAAAGCGCAAGGTGTTTATGCTGACGAATATAAAAAAACAAAGTTCGGGAGTGTGTCCCGAACTTTGTTACTTTTTTTATCAAAATGGGTGCGCTTACATATGAGGACAATCCTTGATTATCTCCTTCTGATTGGTTAAAGTGGGTAATGTAAGAAAATAATGGAGGTTGCGACATGACACATGTACGGTTTGATTATTCAAAAGCGTTAAGTTTCTTTGGCGAGCATGAACTTACATACTTACGTGATGCGGTGAAAGTTGCCCATCACTCGCTTCATGAAAAAACCGGGGCGGGCAGCGACTTTTTAGGATGGATTGACCTTCCAACCAATTACGATAAAGAGGAATTTGCCAGAATCAAGAAAGCCGCTGAAAAAATTCAATCGGATTCCGACATCCTACTAGTAATCGGGATCGGCGGTTCCTACCTCGGAGCAAGAGCGGCGATTGAAATGCTGAAGCATTCCTTCTACAACGTGCTTCCGAAAGAAAAACGAAACACTCCGCAAATTATTTTTGTCGGCAATAACATCAGCTCCAGCTATATGAGTGATGTGATCGATCTTCTTGAAGGCAAAGACTTCTCAATCAATGTGATTTCAAAGTCTGGGACAACAACCGAACCGGCGATTGCATTCCGGATTTTCCGTAAGCTTTTGGAAGAAAAATATGGTGTGGAGGCAGCCCGCAAACGGATTTATGCAACCACCGATAAGGCAAAAGGAGCTTTAAAAACACTAGCCAATGAAGAAGGTTACGAATCATTTGTCATCCCCGATGATGTCGGCGGCCGTTATTCCGTCTTAACAGCAGTGGGATTACTTCCTATTGCAGTAAGCGGTGCTGATATTGATAAAATGATGGAGGGCGCAGCCCAGGCCGCGAATGATTTCAGCCATTCCGAGTTGGAGGATAATCAAGCATACCAATATGCCGCTGTTCGAAACATTCTTTACAATAAAGGAAAAACCATTGAAATGCTGATTAATTACGAGCCAAACTTGCAATATTTTTCTGAATGGTGGAAGCAGCTGTTCGGCGAAAGTGAGGGCAAGGACCAAAAAGGCATTTATCCTTCTTCCGCTAACTTCTCTACCGACTTGCATTCACTTGGACAATATGTGCAAGAAGGCCGCCGCGATTTATTTGAAACAGTTATTAAATTGGACAAACCGCGCCGTGAACTGACGATTGAAAAAGAAGAAAATGATTTGGACGGCCTAAATTATCTGGCAGGGAAAACAATTGATTTTGTCAATAACAAAGCCTTCGAAGGAACGATGCTGGCTCACACAGATGGCGGAGTGCCAAACTTGATTGTCACGATCCCAGCATTGGATGAATATACTTTCGGCTATCTTGTTTATTTCTTTGAAAAAGCCTGCGCGATGAGCGGGTATCTGCTAGGTGTCAATCCATTTGACCAGCCCGGCGTTGAAGCATACAAAGTCAACATGTTTGCCCTGTTAGGAAAACCGGGATACGAGGACAAAAAAGCCGAACTCGAAAAGCGTTTATAAAAAAAATGAGAGTGCTGATAATTTTGTATCAGCACTCTTTTTTACGTCTATCCAAGTACTTTGTAAATCCGTTCAAGTGCCCAATCCAGTTCTTCCTTCGTAATGACGAGTGGCGGGGCGAAACGAATGACTGAATCATGAGTTTCTTTGCATAATAGCCCATGGTTCATTAATTGTTCACAATACTTTCTTGCGGGCTCCGTTAGTTCAACGCCAATAAACAGCCCGCGGCCGCGTACTTCTTTAATCAACGGATTATTGATTTCTTTTAATTTGCCGATAAAATACTCTCCAAGCTTCAATGATTTTTCGGCTAACTTTTCTTGCTCTAAAACATCGAGGGCGGCAATGGATACGGCGCAAGCCATTGGATTACCACCAAAAGTTGAACCGTGTGATCCCGGATTAAAGACACCTAAGATATCTTTATTGGCCACAACACAGGAAATTGGGAATACACCTCCGCCCAATGCTTTGCCGAGAATATACATATCAGGCTCAATGCCTTCCCACTCACAGGCAAACATTTTTCCAGTCCGCGCTAAACCAGCCTGGATTTCATCCGCAATAAATAATACGTTATGTTGTTTGCACAATTCAAAAGCTGCTTTCAAATAACCTTCAGGCGGGATGATGATCCCTGCTTCCCCTTGAATTGGCTCAATTAGAAATGCTGCAGTATTTGGCGTAATAGCCGCTTCTAGTGCCTCAATATCGCCATATGGAACCAGTTTGATTCCAGGGAGCATTGGTCCAAAGCCGCGTTTGTATTCCTCTTCAGATGAAAGCGAAACTGCTGTCATCGTCCGGCCATGAAAATTCCCGTTGCACGCGATTACTTCGGCCTGATTTTCTGCAATACCTTTGACATCATAACCCCAGCGCCGAGCTGCTTTAAAAGCAGTTTCTACCGCTTCAGCTCCTGTATTCATCGGAAGCGCCATTTCTTTATTAGTTAATTTGCAGATTTTCTCATACCATGGTCCGAGTTGGTCATTATGAAAAGCACGGGATGTCAGCGTAACCCGATCTGCCTGCTCTTTTAATGCCTGAATAATTTTCGGGTGACGATGGCCTTGGTTGACTGCGGAATAAGCACTAAGCATATCCATATATTTATTACCTTCAGGATCTTCCACCCACACTCTTTCAGCACGGGTAACGACAATCGGCAGAGGATGGTAATTATGAGCGCCATACTTCTCTGTTTTTTCAATTAACTTTTGGGTAGTGATATCCATAGAATTCCTCCCTTTCATAACGTC
>NZ_BCUZ01000125.1 GCF_001591485.1 Neobacillus fumarioli NBRC 102428
TTACATAGTCAAGATCACTAGAGCGAGTCGGACCGCCGTTAGCAAACCTGATAATTTTGCCAGTCTCATTCAAGGCAACATACATGATGTAATTTTCATGTGCATTCTTAAATCTCTCCACCCAACGCTCCTCGCTTTTTATATAGGAAAGATCGTCTAGATAATCTTCGGAAACAATCTGATCGTAAGTGGTACGCCAACTATCGACATGTACTTTTGCAAGACCAGGACAGTCGTCAATTGTTGCTTTACGAATCATTATAGTCATAGATGTCACTCCTTTCATAGACCATGGCTAGAATCAATAAAATCTTTGCAACTCATTATAATATACATTTCTTAAAGAAAAGCATTACCTGTTTTTAAAGAAGACCAGTCTTTTTGGATGGTTAACTTTTTGATTTTGGCTTTATTCTCTTTATGAAGACCAGTTTAGTTGTTGCCCCATTTGGTTTTGGGCTTCATCGAGTGGATGAAAATCGGTTCTCTTCGACCCTCGTTTTGGACTTCATTGATCTGATGAAGAACAGTTTTCTCTGTGACCTACCCTGGTTTTGGAATTCATCGACCTGATGATGGACATTTTCCTTCGTGACTGACCTTCGTTTTGGAATTCATCGACCTGATGATGGACAGTTTCCTTCATGATCGGCCTTTGTTTGGGCTTCATTGATCTGATGAAGAACAGTTTTCTTTGTGACCTACCCTGGTTTTGGGATTCATCGACCTGATGAAGGATAGTTTCCTTCATGATCGGCCTTTGTTTAGGCTTCATCGACCTTGAATAAGTATCGTAAATCAATTTTGCCGTTCGCCGTTTTCAGCTATGATAAATATCGTCATGAACAGAACAAATATAACATTTTATTTCCATTTTTTGTTTTTTATCCTTTTATCTCCTAATAGTTGATCTCAGGAAACTGAATTGGAGACGCGATATCCATATCAATAATCCAGTTGCCGCTGCTTTATTAAGTAAAATGGGTTATACCGAAAAGGAAAGAGTTCTGGTAAAAAAGGAATTTTTGCGTATGTTGGCGAGAATGGAAATAAATCCAGCCAAAATGGAACTAATTGTTGGTTCTTTGAAACGTATTTATCACTAACTAAAAGTAAGAAGAACAAGCTAATGGAAGAAATTAAGCAACTAAACTCCCAAACTCTTGGATTGAAAGAGGAAAAAAAGAGGGTATTCAGAAAGGTATTCAAGAAAGAGAATGAAAAACATAAAGGAAAATCGATTGTAAAATGTTAAAAGAGGGAATAGCGGTTGAATTGATCGTTAAATTAACTGACCTAGGTAAAAATGAAATTGAAAATCTAAGAAAACAGTTATAAAGGCAGCTTTGAAATTATTTCCTCTTAACTATTGGAACAATTTAGCATTTCAAATCCATTTCGCTCCTTTCCTCTTTCGTTTTAACTGTCACAGTTTTGTCATAAAAAGTGAAATCATTCTTTTTGTGTGATTTTGCTCACTAAATCACATAAAGAGATTCCTTATAATGAAAAGCGGAGGCACAAAGAAGAAGGAGTGAACTAAATTGGATACTGAAAAAAGCGATCGCCTAAGAAAAATGCTCCAAGAAGCATTTGTTCCGATAATGGAAAAATTAGAAAAAATAGAACAAGAAATTGAAGCCCTAAAGAAGGAGCAACATAAGTTCAGAAACAAACAAAGTTGATGAACGCTTAATAGAAAAGATGCAAATAAGTTTGTTACGCGTACCCAGAAAGGGTGCGTTTTTTTATAGTTTTGACCATGTGAAATATTTGTTAGTTTCATAATTTAATATAGAGTTTATTTTTATTTAATAAAGCTGTGCTAAATTTAAACTAGAATAGATCAAGACTGGAGGGGAATAAAATTGCTGAAAAAGATTCATAAAAAAAATATTTTTCAAAAAATCGCTAGAATGCTTAAATTAAATTACATGAAACTCCTTCGTTCACCTGAAGGGGCTAATAAAGTGGCTCTCGGTTTTGCTATTGGGTTTGGCTTGGAAATGCTGGTTATTTCAACCGCCGGCCTTATCTATATTTTGTTAATCCCAATTGTTCGACTATTCAAAGCTTCCCTTCCTGTTGCCATCATTGGAAATGTAATCGGAAAAGTTTCCCTTCTCCCTGTTATATTATTGCCTTTCGCCCTAAAAATTGGGAGATTTATCTATCCAAAGAAGATCATATTAGGACACCAGACAAGACATTTTACTTTTACCGACTTATTGCATGGCGATTTTCATGGAATCGTGAATATCCTCTATGGAAGCATTCACGTATTAATTGGGATGGTGATATTAGGCAGCATACTCGGAATTATTTCTTACTTTGTCGTGAACATTCTTTATGTCAATGCTAAAAACAGACGTTTAAAAAAACGACAGGCTAAATTTGTATGGTGATTTTAAAGAACCAGCCTTGTACATTCATACGTATAGGGCTGGTTCTTTTGCAATTTGAATGATTTTTGCTCATTAACATCTTTCATTCGAAGTTATCGAGCAGTGCACGCACTTCATCTGTTGACTCTGTGCTCATCAACTGATTTCTCAATTCACTCGCCCCTCGAAATCCTTTGACATATATCTTAAAAAAGCGATGAAGAGCTTTGAACGGACGAAGTCCTAATTCTGCATATTGATCATGGAGATCCAGATGGAATCGTAAGAGATCAAGTAATTCCTTACTGCTATGCTCTTTCGGCTCTTTTTCAAAAGCAAATGGATTATTGAAAATCCCACGCCCAATCATCACCCCATCAACACCATATTGATGAGCGAGCTTCAAACCAGTTTGACGGTCAGGGATATCCCCATTGATCGTCAAGAGTGTATCTGGTGCCACTTGGTCACGAAGTTTCTTAATCTCCGGAATCAGCTCCCAATGAGCAGCTACTTTGCTCATTTCCTCTCTTGTACGGAGATGAATGGACAGGTTAACAATATCTTGTTTCAATAAGTGTGTAAGCCAGTCGTGCCACTCGTCAATATCCTTATAACCAAGCCTAGTCTTTACACTTACGGGCAATCCTCCTGCTTTTGCTGCTTGTATTAAATCTGCTGCAACTTCCGGACGAAGAATAAGGCCACTTCCCTTTCCATGCTGTGCTACATTAGGTACAGGACAGCCCATATTGATATCAACACCCCTGAACCCAAGTTTCGCCACACCAATACTCATTTGCCGAAAATATTCGGGCTTATCCCCCCAAATATGTGCCACAATTGGTTGTTCATCTTCTGTAAAAGTCAAACGGCCACGCACACTATGGTTCCCCTCTGGGTGACAGAAACTTTCCGTGTTTGTAAACTCTGTAAAAAACACATCAGGTCTGGCTGCTTTACTCACTACATGGCGGAAAACAACATCCGTCACATCTTCCATTGGTGCCAGTACAAAAAACGGCCTCGGTAATTCACGCCAAAAATTATCTTTCATAATTTAAACCCTCTCATATGGGACACCTGGACAAGCCCTGTCCCTTAAAAATAAAAGCAAGGATTTTCCTGCTTCTTCTACACTTATTTAGGCATTATGCACTTCTATATTAACAAATTAAGATCGTAAAGAAAATCGGGGTAAGATAAGGTAATCCAGCATATAAGATATTTTCATGGCCATGGATGTCCAAATCTAAGACTACTTTGAACACCACTTTTGTTTCCGTGGCTTTTGCTGTCCGAACATAGGGCGACTTCAGACACTGTTCATGCTTTCATGGCCATATAGTTGTCCGAACATGATGCAACTTTGGACACCATTCATCTTTTCATGGCCATGGATGTCCAAACCTAAGACTACTTCGGACACCACTTTTGTTTCCGTAGTTTTCGCTGTCCGAACATAGGGCGATTTCAGACACTGTTCATGCTTTCATGGCCATAGTTGTCCGAACATGATGCAACTTTGGACACCATTCATGGTGTCATGATCATGGCTGTCCGAACCTTGTCTTACAAAAAGGTTAGTTCACGATATTGACTTTCATACCTAGAATACTTCTAAAAAAATCTCCAAAGGGTGACTACATTTACAGACTTGAATTACTGAAGCACCCCCTTAAGCATCCGGACAGTAAGGATTATATAAGCTTTATGGAGGAAATGGGGGCTGAGCTTGTAGCAACCTATCACCGTTGGGTCTATTTTAGAAAAAAGCTTCTGAGGGTGAATTCACTATATACTCTGATCCTGAATCCAAATTAAGCCATTACAAAAGAATTATGTTTTCTTGGTAATCATTGGGCTTAATTTCCTTGCTGGGCTATATAATTTGATTGGGGGAATCTATATGGTATAAATTAGAAATCTTGCTTTTAATATTTATGTATCCGTTGTGTCCTTTATAAGTTAACCTTCTTATTTTTAGCCGTACCTTCAAATAAAAAAAATTAATCTTCTAAAAAAAGAAAAGCAAATTCAAGAATAGCAGTGGAAAAATACATCGCTTAAAAAATAGTTCTGTTTTGGAGTAAGCAAGTGGGATATAGCACTCCAAAACAAACTGCTTTTTTGTACAAAGCTGGTTCTTCGGTCATGAGTTCAGGTGTTTTCTCCCGCTTTGTCCCGCCTTTTGCGATTATCAAAATGCTGATAAAAACATTTTTTCAGCTCTCTATCGAACGCAACATCTGCTTATAATACTTCTTATCCTCATAACTAAATACATGCCAGATGTAGCCACAACATCCATCTTCATCATAAAGATAAAAAGATTTCTTTAATTATCTTCCTATTTCATTCGTAGAAATGTTCCCCACTTTATGTTACTCTTCCTTTTTTCATTCTGATATTAACAATGAAAAAACATTATTTCTTAATGATTTCAATTGATCTTTCGCTGCCCAAAGGTAATCACTATGTTCTTCTGAAAGAACTACATTGTTATTTTTGGCGCTGCATAGATATGTTAAAGTGACCACTTGTCTTGCGGGGTTGGTTTTAAATGTGGTTGCATATAAAATTTTCTCAACAGTTACATTTAATCCGACTTCTTCCTTTACTTCTCTAACTAATGCAGCTTCTAAGTCCTCACCGAATTTGATTTTTCCTCCAGGGCATTCCCAAGTTCCACCGCCAATTTCATCATCATGACTTCTTTTAACCATTAAAACTTTGCCTTCATTTAATATCAAGCCTTTCACGACAACAACCATTTTATTTGTATTTGACATTCAAAAACTCTTCCATTTCCCAAAATAACAACTATTGAATCTAATCTTTCTTTTATGATTTGCTTATCCAAGTTACATTTTCTTACTTATTGCCACTTCAATTTCTTTATTTCTGTTTATATTATAGTTAATTCAGCAGGGGCAATGGTGGATAATCCTTTTTTGCAAAATCCCCTCTAAAATAAAACCATAAGCTTGGAAGTTCCTGAGTTTATTCTTACCGTTTTTAAACTACCTGTTTAATTACTGAAAAATTCAAAAATTATAGATGAGCAGATACGATTATGGTATATTGATTAAAAATAAAGAGAAAAAGCTGCAAAGATAAGGAAAAGAGAGTTACTACATAGGGGGACATTGGTTGAAGATCTTTTTCATTTATGCCACATGGGTAGTATTTGCCTTGTTGGTGGCTTACACTTATCTTTCATGGAAAAAACCGTTGCTTGTGGAAAAACACAACAGAACGACCCGAAAGGCATGGTACCTTATTTTAGTTATGGGTTGTTTGGTCTACATTTCCAAACATCCAAACTCTTTGTTTATCGATTGGAAAAATTATCTGGTACTCTTCGTTGCTTTTATTATCGTGGATTCTATGGTGTTTTTGAACCTATATTTCAGTAAGTTAGGCGGTAATGAATTGCAAACGGAGCAAGCCGTTAGCGAGACTCAAGAATCTTTGGATGAAACAAAGAGAAAAATGGAGAACATGTCAACGGTCTTGAACTCATACGCTTTTCCAGAGTATAATGATACTGAGGAAGAATATATTCAAGATTTTGAAGACCTTCTAAATATGTATGCGGCAAGTGAGTCTCTAGTTGTCGATTTGTTACCTTTTCAAACGAATGAAGAACAAGAGGCCGTCTTAGAGGATACCCCTAAGAAAAAGGTCAGCCGCCTATTGAAGCTAAGAAGAACCTTCTATGATTCCAAAGACAATTTGATGTTACATCCATTGGTTATCATTGGAAAAGACTATGTTGCAAAAGTAACGACGCAAGGGAATAACAAAGTAACAGATGTAGATGCCCAAGTAATCAATATATTACTTGTGGTTTATTCCTTAACTGTAAAGGATCGTATTAACCAAGGCGGTGATGAAGATGGCAGTAGCAGCTCCTAAAAAGGATAAGCCAAGAAGGAAAGCGAATATCCCTCTAGCAGATGTGGGATTGAGCAATAGCAGCCGTTTATTAAAAGAAAAGAATGAAGCCCTGATTAAATCAACATGGGCTAAATATTTAGATAGATCTTTTAAAAGAGGTGTCAGATAAAGGCACTTCTTTTTCTTTTTTTATGAATAGTGTTCCATGTTATCACATACCTTATTCTATAGGGTGAGATACATGAAACAATATAAAAGAGCTAATTTAAAATTAGCAAATCCAGGCTTATCGAACCACTCCAGAAAACGAAAAGAACAAAACGAACTCATCGTCAGAGAGCTGCAGAAAGCAAGGTTAGGAATTTGGGGCTGGAAAAAATGGTTTTCTGGTAACTAATAAATTTCTTTAACTACCACCTGCTCAAAGCAGGTGGATTTTGACATAAATGTCGACGACTAAAGTCGTATTAATCCGAGTGTGAATTATATTATATACAAATGGAATAGACTGGATTTCTAATATACTTATGATGTATGCACGAATTGAACAAACCCATCTATTTTTTATATGATCGTTCCTCTGGTTACTTGCTCGATTAATATAGACATATTTTGTTCCACACGCTTTGCATGATATCCAAGCTGTGTAATTGCCTTTGATTGATTTTCAGATAACTGATAGGCAATATCCTGAAATTCCAGTTTCATTTTATTCAGAATACCTAATGCAGCTTTATTATATAGGATTACTGCTTCGTACTGAGTACCATTAAATATGGCTATTTCTATGTAGGGCTTAAATGCTTGCAGAATGTGAGGAAATTCATCCCCTAATCGTTTGATCAGGTTTTTTAAATTTTCCATTGTTTCAATTGCCGAATGCAAATAGGAATCAATATGGGCAACATCCGCCATTAGTCGGTTATCAAATGAAACGAAAGGAATTCTAATCATATTCACTTCTAATTTGATCATCCCCAGAATCATTTGTGCTTCATACAATAAATCCAGCACTTGGTCTGCGGCCGTCTGCAAGTGGAATATAATAGGTTCAAGTTTAGCACTTGTACTCGAAGCAAATCGGTTATAATTATGTTCCAATTGAAGCCTTCGAATATCCATTCCCGATTTCAAATAGTTAGAAGGTTTGCAAACTGCTTTGAAGGTAGGTGTACATCCTTCGTATTCGGATTAGCCACTGTTCCCGAACCATTTTTCATGGCATTGCCAATTGCAGTATCTACCTGATCCATCTTTTCCCTAACATCTCTCGTATGAGTTTGAAAAATCATCACATCATTCATGACAATTTGATTATTAGCATGAATTACTAAGTAGTGAGCTTTTAATTCATCTACTACCCCTTCTAAGAATCCATC
>NZ_BCUZ01000126.1 GCF_001591485.1 Neobacillus fumarioli NBRC 102428
ATACAACAAGAGATAATTTATCATATATTGTGCAGAAAGTCAAATTATATAGCAAATTTCCCGGGCGGAAATAATCCGCCCGGGAAATGAATGTTACAATGGTTTGATAACCTCGCGATTGCCCATATAAGGTCTCAGTACATCCGGGATGATGACACTGCCGTCTTTTTGCTGATAATTTTCCAAAATGGCGGCGACCGTGCGGCCAACTGCAAGTCCTGAACCATTCAATGTATGGACATGTTCCGGCTTTGATTTTGGATCGCGGCGGAAACGAATATTTGCACGCCGTGCCTGAAATGCCTCAAAATTGCTGCAGGAAGAAATTTCGCGATAGGTCCCATAGCTTGGCAGCCATACTTCAATATCATATTTCTTGGCAGCTGTAAAGCCGAGATCGCCTGTACACATGCTTAATACATGGTACGGCAACCCTAGTAGTTGAAGAACCTGCTCCGCATCGTTCGTAAGTTTTTCCAGCTCCTCGTAAGAATCTTCGGGCTTCACAAACTTCACCAATTCTACCTTATTGAATTGATGCTGGCGTATTAATCCTCTTGTATCACGTCCTGCAGACCCTGCCTCAGAGCGGAAACAAGCGCTGTAGGCCGCATAACGGATTGGCAGTTCTTCAGCACTTAAAATTTCATCGCGGTATAAATTGGTCACCGGCACTTCCGCAGTTGGAATCAGGAAATAATCCTCGCTCTCAATTAAAAAAGCATCTTCCTCAAACTTAGGAAGCTGTCCAGTTCCCGTCATACTGGCACGATTAACTAAGTACGGAGGCAATATTTCCGTATAGCCATGCTTTTCCACATGCAAATCGAGCATAAAGCTGATCAATGCACGCTCCATACGAGCTCCCAAGCCCTTATAAAAGACAAATCGGCTTCCAGTTACCTTGCCTGCTCGTTCAAAATCAAGAATTCCCAGCTTGTCAGCAATTTCCCAATGCGGTTTAGGCTCAAAGTCAAACTCACGGATTTGCCCCCACTTCCTAATTTCCACATTATCATCTTCTGATTCTCCAACCGGCACACTTTCATGAGGAAGATTAGGAATACTTAACAATAACGTTTCCAGGGTTTCTTCCACACCCTTTAACTCATCATCTAAAGTCTTAATTTTATCGCCAACTGCCCGCATTTCTTGAATTAGATGATCCGCGTCTTTCTTCTCACGCTTTAGAGCCGCTACTTGCTGTGATACTTCATTCCGCTGGCCTTTTAGCTTTTCAGACTCAACAATAAGCTCCCGTCTTTTCTGATCCAGCTCTTCAAACTGTCCAAAGTCTGTTAAATCTTCTCCACGATGCTTCAGCTTTTCCTTTACTTCAGCTAAATTTGCCCGTAAGTATTTTAAATCGAGCATGTTAGACACTCCTTTTTAATAAAATAAAAAACTCCCGTCCCTAAAACAGGGACGAGAGTTACCCGCGTTACCACCCTGGTTGACAGTACAAAACTGTCCACCTCGAAAAAATTAACGGTTTCCAACCGAAGGTACTTACTAGTCTTATCAAAGACGTTCCGCACCTTGCTCGAGGAGGGATTCACAAGCATTATTCACCGGTTTCCACCAGCCACCGGCTCTCTTAAAGAACAAAATTCTTGTTACTAGTTCCTCTCATTGCTTTACTGTTATCAATTTATAATACATAATTTACTACAATTATAACCGAATTGCAACCATATTATTCCTTAATGACTGCCTGCTTTTTCAAGCTGCTTTTCTTTCGCTTCCTTCACCATTTCTACGAAGTAAGCGGTAAGGCGATGATCATCCGTTAATTCAGGATGGAAAGAACATCCTAAAAAATGTCCTTCCCTTGCAGCGACAATGCGGTCTTCATGCTTACAAAGAATCTCGACATTTTCTCCAACTTCCACAATATGCGGTGCCCGGATAAACACAGCAGGGAAGCTGTCTGCCACATCTTTTATCATAAGGTCGGCCTCAAAGCTGTCCACTTGACGGCCAAAAGAGTTGCGTTCAACTGTGATGTCCATCACTCCGATGTGAGGCTCAGTGTAGCCGACAATATGTTTTGCCATTAGAATCAATCCTGCACATGTACCAAACATCGGTTTTCCTGAACGGGCAAATTCTCTTAACGCATCCATGAAATCGTATTTATCAATTAAACGACGCATCGTGGTGCTTTCCCCGCCTGGAAGAACAAGTCCATCAACTTCAGCTAATTCCTCTTTATGCTTTATGGCAATTGCCTCGACACCACATGCTTCTAATGATTGAATATGCTCCCGTACCGCTCCTTGTAATGCGAGAACGCCAATTTTTATCATAAAAATACTCCTTTTGCTTCGGCTTTCTTTGTCCAGCTTTACGGCTAGGGGCTCTGGTCATAAGCCAATCCGCCAAGAAGACTAAAGAGCAGCTTACTTGCTGGCTCGTCTAGCCTCACGCCCCTGTTCAAGCCACTTCCGCTTTTCTTCTTACCAGCCGCGGTCTTGCATGCGGTCTGCCGGTGTCAATGAAGAAATTTCAATTCCTTTCATTGGTGTACCCAAATCTTTAGAAAGCTCAGCAATTAATTTGTAATCTTGATAATGAGTTGTTGCTTCAACAATTGCTCTGGCAAATTTCGCTGGATTTTCTGATTTAAAGATACCGGAACCTACGAATACACCGTCAGCCCCAAGCTGCATCATCAATGCTGCATCCGCAGGTGTAGCCACACCACCTGCTGCAAAGTTAACAACAGGCAAACGTCCGAGGCGTTTGATTTCAAGCAGAATTTCGTATGGAGCACCTAACAGCTTTGCTTCTGTCATCAGCTCGTCTTCACTCATGGAAACAACTTTGCGAACCTGTGCATTTACCTTACGAATATGGCGCACAGCTTCTACAATATTTCCTGTACCTGGTTCACCCTTCGTACGAAGCATGGAAGCGCCTTCGCCAATCCTGCGTGCAGCTTCACCAAGGTCACGGCATCCGCAAACAAATGGAACCGTATACTCTTTTTTATTTAAATGGAATTCCTCATCAGCAGGTGTTAGTACTTCACTTTCATCAATATAGTCAACACCCATTGCCTCTAGCACTCTAGCCTCCACGATATGACCGATTCTAGCTTTTGCCATAACAGGAATAGAGACAGCATTCATTACTTCTTCAACTATTCTAGGATCTGCCATTCTAGCAACCCCGCCTGCTGCACGAATATCAGAAGGAACCCGCTCTAAAGCCATAACTGCCACTGCGCCTGCTTCTTCTGCAATTTTCGCCTGTTCTGCATTAACAACGTCCATAATGACGCCGCCCTTTTGCATTTCAGCCATTCCGCGTTTTACACGATCCGTACCTGTTATCATTTGTAAAATCCCCTTCTTTTAAAAATATTAAGAATAACGAGTGCATTATAATAGGGAATTCCCTAGATTATATTCGGAAATATTATTCCCATAAAAATATTAAAGCAACAAAAAAGGACTCCTGTCAAGGCAGGAATCCATCTTTTGAAAAGCCAAATTTTGAAAATTGCGAGAATACGAGACTATTTCCTTATTAATGGAAAATTTTATGCCAAGTATTGCTAAAAAAATGACCAATTCCTCTCATCATTCTGACAAACCAATTGGCCTGGCCGACATCTTGTGTAGCAACCACATCAACTTGTGCGTTCTTTTCACCTTCTGGAGTCAAGAAGCTGACTTTTTCACCCGTTTTCGATTGAAGCGTAACATAACCGACCGTCTCACCTTTTTTAATTGGCGCGATCAGTTCGCCTTTACTATTAACCTTTGATTTATCAAGGACTAATACAGGTTTGAAATCTTGTTTTTCTCCGTTCTGGGCTAGAATCGTAAGGGCTGATTTTGTATATACTTCTACTTGATTACTCTTTCCGTTAACCACAGGAATCGTCTTATTTCCCTTTAGTTGGAAATGCTTAGGAAGAATTTGCTGTTTTGTATAATTGCTAAATGCATAGTCCATCATTTTCCTTGTTTCATTAAACCTGGCCGCATATCCGCCTTTCCCATTGGCATCTGTAGCATGTTGCACAACAGTTATAAATCGTTTGCCATCGCGCTCAGCCGTACCAGTAAAGCAATAACCGGCAAAATCTGTTGTACCAGTCTTCAGTCCATCCATTCCCTTGTAACCATAAACTAATGATGGAAGCATCCAGTTCCAGTTCTTCATGACAATCCGGTCTTTTGTTCCTTCGGCGAATGTCATTGTCGGAATGCTAGATGTCTTTAAAACCTCAGGAAAGTCATTTATAAGACGGAAAGCTACTATTGCCACGTCACGGGTTGACATAACATTTTCATCAGTCGGGCCGCCTTCAGCTGGCTGCATACCTTTGTAATCAGCATTATTTAATCCGGTAGAGTTAACAAATTTATAATGCTTCAATCCTAATTTCTGCGCTTCCGCATTCATCATTTTGACAAAGTTTGTTTCCGATCCGCCCATGATTTCCGCTAAAGCAATCGCTGCGGCGTCAGCCGAATAAATCGCCATTGCCTGATACAATTGCTTTACGGTGTATTGGCCGCCCTGACGCAGTGGAACATTTGATAGACTGCGATCTTGAGAGATTTTATAAACAAGGTCATCAACTGTATAGGTCTGATCCCAGCTTACCTTTCCCTTTTTAATGGCATCTAACAGCATATATTCGTCCAACATTTTGGTCATGCTGGCAACTCCAAGCGGAGTATCTGCATTCTTTTCATATAAAACTCGTCCTGTTTTTCCATCAACTAATATAGCCCCACTAGCATTTACATTTAAATCTGCTTGTGCCTTGGCTTTATCCACCCCGGTGAATAGGCTGGAAAACAAAACAAATGCCATTGCACCGGCTATACATTTCTGAAAAACCTGTCTCTTCACGATAACGCCCTCCAAGGAATTATTACACTTTGCCTATTTTATCATAACTCTATAATAAATCCTAGACAGAGCTTCGAAGCATTTTCCTGCTTAAATCTGCAATTTCATAGGTAAAAAAACCCGTTTGCGAAAGATTGTTTAGAATGAGAAAAAGAGAAGATCACTCTTCTCTTTTTTAAACCATTTTATAATAATGAATAATTCGGAGCTTCTTTTGTAATTTGTACATCATGCGGATGGCTCTCTCTTAAACCAGCACCGGTCATCCTGACAAATTGGCTCTTCATCCTTAGTTCCTCAATATCTTTTGTCCCACAGTAGCCCATGCCTGCACGCAAACCACCAACTAGCTGATAAATGGTCTCTGCCAATGGACCTTTGTAAGGAATACGGCCTTCAATACCTTCTGGTACGAACTTTTTGGCATCTTCTTGGAAATAGCGATCCTTCGAGCCTTTTTCCATTGCAGCAACCGATCCCATTCCCCGGTACACTTTAAAGCGTCTTCCTTGGAAAATCTCAGTTTCTCCGGGACTCTCCGATACACCGGCAAGCAAACTTCCAAGCATGACGGCATGTCCTCCTGCTGCCAGTGCTTTCACAATATCACCGGAATACTTAATGCCACCATCAGCAATGATCGTCTTCCCATGTTTCATAGCTTCAGAAGCACAATCATAAATAGCTGTAATTTGTGGAACGCCAACTCCTGCAACAACCCTTGTCGTACAAATGGAACCTGGTCCAATTCCTACTTTTACTACATCAGCACCTGCTTCAATTAATTCTTTTGTAGCTTCAGCTGTTGCTACATTACCGGCTACTACTGTAATAGTTGGATAAGCGTTTTTAATTTCCCTTACTGTATCCAGGACTCCCTTTGAATGTCCGTGTGCAGTGTCCACGACAATCACATCAACGTTTGCTTTAACAAGTGCTTCGACACGTTTCATTGTATCCTTTGTTACTCCGACAGCAGCACCTGCTAACAGACGTCCTTGCGTATCTTTTGCCGAGTTTGGAAATTCAATCACCTTTTCAATATCCTTAATGGTAATGAGTCCTTTTAATACTCCATTTCCATCAACAAGCGGGAGCTTTTCAATTTTATGCCGCTGTAGAATTTTTTCTGCTTCCTTAAGAGTCGTTCCAACTGGTGCCGTTACGAGATTCTCTTTTGTCATTACGTCGGAGATTTTAAATGAATAATCCTGAATAAAGCGAAGATCACGGTTTGTAATAATCCCAACAAGCTTTTGTTCTTCTAAATTATTTACGATTGGCACTCCAGAAATACGGTATTTCCCCATTAAATGCTCTGCATCAAATACTTGATGATCAGGAGTGAGGAAAAACGGGTCCGTAATAACCCCGCTTTCAGACCGCTTTACCTTTTCTACCTGTTCTGCCTGCTGTTCAATGGACATATTCTTATGAATGATGCCAAGGCCTCCTTGACGTGCCATAGCAATTGCCATTTCTGATTCAGTCACCGTATCCATCCCCGCGCTAATGATGGGAATATTAAGCTTTACACTTGGTGATAACTCTACTTGCAAGCTAACATCTTTTGGTAATACTTCCGATTTGCCCGGAATTAACAATACATCATCAAACGTCAAACCTTCTTTTGAAAACTTACTTTCCCACATATTCACAGCCCCCAGAACAAAAAATTTTATTTGTAGGTTATCAATTGGACAAAATACTGTCAAGAGGGATGAATTAATTTGATTATTCAAAAAAGGGTGATTTTTTTGGATACAACTTATAATAGATGGAAAAGCTTTTCTTGCTTTTTCTCTGCTGAATACTGCCAGCATTATCTAAAAAAATGTTATCAAAAAAACAATATCGCTCAACCTGAGCAAAAGAGCTTTGAGAATTGCTATGCCTATTTATATTATCTTGAACATGGACAAATATATTATGAGCAAGCTGATAAAGCTCCACTGATTCTAAAACCAATTTTGCTGTTTTATGGTCTTGTTCATTTAATTAAAGCATGTATTTTAACCGTTGACCCAGCATATCCAGAAACTACGGCCGTATTGGCCCATGGAGTTTCGACAAGAAAACGGAAAAAACAAAATTATCTGTTTTTCCATGATGAAGTCAAATTTCAAAAACACGGACTCTTCCCATTTATGTCAGAAAAATTGTTCCACATGAAACAACTTGAAGGCGAAAAGGCCATCATGGAAGAATTACTCCAGCTTATACCGGAGCTGAATGATTTATTCATCTTACTTGAAGGGAAAAAGACATTTGAAAGATTGCACAGAGAGGGGGGACAGCTCCAAATCCCTAATACCGTATTAGATTGTTATCATATGACGGAAAACCGATTTAAAGAGTTCTTTATAGAGAAATGTAACTACCATATTGATTTAACAAGTAAAGATTTGGCTTTTAACCTGGATAAAAATATATTTTCAAAGTCCTCTCTAATAAAATTTAATATGGATGGTGGTTTTTGGGAGATTCCGTTAAATAAAAATAAATTTGCTCACTATCCTGAACTCTTGATTCATTATTTGCTTTTATACAACTTAAGTATGATTGCTCGTTATGAAACGGAGTGGTGGAGTGAATTAACTAAAATGATGCCTAATCGCGATTTCCCTTTTATCCATTTATTCCTCGAGGTCACGATGCAAAAAGGGCCGTTTTTGGTTTACCACTATTTAATGCATTAAATAGATCAATCTCTAAATATAAAAAA
>NZ_BCUZ01000127.1 GCF_001591485.1 Neobacillus fumarioli NBRC 102428
CAGCCCCTTTGTTTATGAATTTACAGCTTCATTTGTGTTGTATTCGCTAAAATCAAAATCAGTCTGTCTTCCTAGGATCAGTTTGGCAAGTTCCGCACCTAAGTATGGTCCGCTTGTCAATCCGGAAGAACCAAGTCCATTTGCTACAAAGATTCCTTCAAAATGCGGTAGTGGACCGGCAATAGGGAGAAAACCCGGCGTAAACGGACGAAACCCAACCCTTGTTTCCAGATAGGTAGCATTAACTAACCCTGGGGCCGTATCCAATGTTTTTCCCAAAATTTCACTGATTCCTCCAGCTGTAACACGGGTATCAAAGCCTGCGTTATTTTCATGAGTAGAGCCGACAACAACCCGTCCATTGTTAAAGGTAAGGATGTACTGATCATGCGGCGGCATCACAACCGGCCAAGAACTTGTATTGTTATCAGGAAGCCTTAAATGAATAATTTGAGCTTTTTGCGGCCTAACTAAAAAGTCAACACCAATCGGCTTTATTAGTTCCTTAGACCAGGCACCTGCTGTATCGATCACCAAGTCGGCCGGCAAAATACGATCTCCCAACTTGATTCCCCTTACTTTGTTTTCCTCACAAATCAGCTCGGCACTCCCCTTTATAAAAAAAGCCCCATTCTTAATAGCTGCATGAACCAACGCTTTTCTTAATGCCCCGCCATTAACCCTTGCTGCTCCGCTCACATAAACGGAACCCCATTTCTCTGAAAGCGGCGGAAAAAGTCTTTTTGTCTCCGATGAAGGTAAAATAGCAATTTCCCCGATTTCAGGTGCATCTTCTTTACGTTTCAAAGCCCTCTCTGCCATCTGCTCTAATTTTTCAGGATCGGTATGAAGACTTAATGCCCCGACTCTTTTATAACCTGTATCTGTTTCACCATCCGTCTCTAACATAGCAATCAAATTCGGATAGTAACGGGCACCGCCTTTTGCTAACCTGTACCATGCTTTATTGCGCCGTTGAGATAGCCATGGGCAAACAATTCCCGCAGCTGCATCTGTCGCACGCCCTGGGTCTTCACGGTCTACTAAAGTAACCTTTGCCCCCCATTTTGCTAGGTGATAGGCAGTAGATGCCCCAAGAATCCCGGCTCCAATTACAATTACGTTTTTCATATTCCACCTTTTTCACTTTCGTTTTTCTGAAAAAACAGCCTGCTAATATTATACCGCAAATAAAAGTGCCACATTTAATAAAAACTATAGCAACGGAGGTGAATCAGGTTTGGATCATAAGAAAGATGTACCTGCAAAGATAAAGTATAGCATTTGGGAGACAAAAACGAATGAGAATCTTGATCATTTGAAAGAACAATATAGACAAAAATCGAAACAACTGAAAGACAAGAAATAAATAGTTCTTAGCAACCACAAATGATTGCTATTTTTAGAGTTATTTGGAAACAATAAATAATTATCAAAATATGGGAGGAAAGTTCATTGGAACATACTTGGCTTTCTCTATTGCCCTTTCTTATCGTAATCGCCATGGCCATCTGGCTAAAAAATATATTCCCTGGTCTTGTTACAGGGCTGCTTGTCGGGTCTCTTCTTGTCAAAGCTAGCTTAGTTTCGGGCGTCTATCAAGCAGTAGCTTATATCACAGCCACTCTTTCCAATCCGTCCAATATGAAAATTATCGCGTTTCTTTATTTATTTAGCGGACTTGTCGGTATGATGAATATTTCCGGCGGGATTAAAGGTTTTTCCGAATGGGTTGGGACGAAGATTAAAACAGAGCGAGGGCTTCTTGGTCTGATCTGGTTAACACTTCCCTTTACATTTATAATGCCGATGTTTCGCATCATGATGATTGGCCCTGTTGTTAAATCGATCGCGAAAAAAATGGACATACCGAAACAAAGAATAGGACTGACGATGGATATTTCCACAGAGTCTGTTATCGTACTTTTACCAGTTGCCACTGCCTTTGTCGGCTTTATGTTATCTCTGGTAGAAGGAAGTATCCATAAACTCCATTTACATATGTCCGCTTATCATGTTTTCTTACTTAGTATTTTGCTTAATTTTTTCGCAATTGCTATGCTGTGTATCGGTATTATTCAAACGTTCTGGAACCCTGTAAAAAAAAGCAATAAAAACAGTATGGATCACGACTCTTTGGATGACAAAGAAAACGAATTGCACCGCAGCGGGATCCAAAAAGAATTATCGCTTGTAAAAGCGCAGCCATGGAATCTAATTGTACCCGTTTTTTTACTCCTGTTCTTAACATTGTATCTTTTATGGAAAGACGGAATGGCCAAAGGGACTCATTCGATTTTTGCTGCTTTTTCAAAGGCGGATGCAACTTTTGTAATGCTGTTAGCAGTTTTCATAACTCTTGTCTTATCCTTTATTTTCTACGTCATAAGAAAGCTGCCATTGAATGAAATTTTGTTTCATTTTTATGATGGAGGCAATCAAATGATGGAGGCCATCAGTTTGCTTATTTTAATTTGGTCTTTGACATTATCGGCCCAAGATCTTGGTTTTTCAAATTTTATTAGTTCAACATTAGGAGCTTTTTTACCAGCGTTTTTAACCCCAGCATCGATATTCCTTCTTGGTTCGGTTGTTGGATATTTTATCGGTTCCTCCTGGGGAACATGGGGGTTGTTTATGCCATTAGGCGTATCATTGGCTGCTGCCACCGGTGCATCGATCCCGCTGACGGTAGGAGCTGTATTTGCCAGCGGTGCATTCGGCGCCATAACATCACCACTCGGCGATACAACCATCACAACCGCATCGATTCTAGATTTTTCTCTTGTTGACTATGCGCGTTATAAACTGAAAATCGCATCGGTTGGCGCATGTATTGCAATTGTCTTATACTTGGCAGGAGGATTTTTTGCAAGATGAAAAAAAGAAATGGATCACAGCAGTCAGTTGGCTGCTGTTTTATTTTGTTATGAATAAAGCTAATTACTAAAAGAATATATTTTTTATAACTGTATTTTTTTGCTTTTTGATAGGGGTATTCATATGTTTATTCATACGGTTCAGCCAGGGGATACATTGATAAATAATTGCAAGAAAAGCGATGGCTGTAGCCTGGCATGACTCTTACCATTCCGGAGCCTGGCAATTAACCCTGGGATTTAAGCCAGGTCCGTGGATTTTAACCAAATTTTTTACCGTTCGTAAACTGTAAATTTGATCTTCGTACAAGGGAAGCTTCGCCTAAAAGCAAACTCTTTTAGGCAAGGCTTGCGCTTAACGGATATCAACACATTTTTAATCAATTGAAATCTCAATTTGCAAACAGAATTTTAATTTCATTTTCCGCCTCCACCATCCTTCCAAAGCGATATCCTTCAATCAGTACATGCCGTTCATGGTCACTTAACCGCCGATTCCACTTCTCTTCCAGATACAAAATGACCTCGTTATACAAAATAGATGGGTACTCGAATGGTTCGTTCATTGGGATGCCCCTCTTTTTCAAAAATTTGCTGTTCGATTTCAGTTATTTCCGATTTTTCGTTTATCATACTCATTTTATTGAAAAGCCGTTTTTCCGGATGACCATATTCATAAAACTACTATTTCCAACCTCCTAATAAACCACTTTTCTTCCAACATACAAATAACACCAATAACCAATGGTCATCAGTGTTATTTAACCGTTCTTATTATTCAGTCCCTCCAATTGTTTTCTTCAATAAATGCAGCATATCCTTCAAATCAAATGGCGCATCACGCTTTACTTCATTTGCAAATTGAGAGACAAGCTTCAAAGTTTCAATACTTTCAACAGGATAATCACCTGCTGCGCTTTCAGCGGACAGCATGACAGCGTTAGTCCCATCCATTACGGCTTGGAAAACATCCATCACTTCTGCCCTTGTCGGCATCGGATTTTCTACCATTGATTGCAGCATTTGTGTTGCCGTAATGACATAAGTACCATTGCGATTGCATTCAGAGATGACCGCTTTTTGGAGCAATGGAATCCATTGATAAGGCAATTCTACCCCTAGATCACCACGGGCAACCATCACGGCATCTGCTTCCGCAGCAATTTCTCGAAAATGTTGAAGTGCCTCCATCGTTTCGATTTTTGCCACCAATTTCGGAGGCTGTCCTTTATGGCGGCCGATGAATGTTCGAATTTCTTGAAGATGGGAGGCTTTACGAATAAATGAACAGGCAATGAAATCGACTTCTTCTTTTAAAAGAAATTGGATATCCTGCTGATCTTTTTCAGTTATAGCTGGCAAATTTGTGGTGATACCGGGAAGATTGACTCCTTTATGGGAAGAAATGTCACCGCCTCGTGTTACGGTTGTGACGACTTTTGTGTCCTCAACCACCTTAACAGTTAACTCGACCGCCCCATCATTTAGTAAAATTTTATTTTCCGGTTTGACATCTTTTACTAATCCTTGATAGTCCACACTTGCCTGCTTGCTGTTCCCTGTTACTTGATCGATATATAGAGTAAAAGTTTGACCAGACCTGAGTGATACTTTTTCCCCCTCCACTTTTCCCAGCCGGATTTTAGGTCCTTGCAAGTCTCCTAATATTTTAACTGGGCGGCCCGTTTCCTGACTGAGTGATTTTAATAATCGAATAATCTCGCCATGGCTCTCATGGGTTCCGTGGGAAAAATTTAACCGAGCAATTGTCATTCCGTGATGGATCAGCTCAAGAAGAACGTTTCGATTATCACTGGCGGGTCCAATCGTACATATGCAGTCTATGGACAATTTCATCACCTCATACACTAGTATGTCCATATCCAAACTGCTTACGCCGAAATGATATTAGATTGGTTCATTTCCGGAAGTTTTTCTAAACAAATGAACTACAAAAGTCCCAAGGAAGATCATGATAATAAAACCAAAGAATAACTTTTCATCCATATGGAAGCCGAAAGCGGAAAGAATCATTTTAATGCCAATGATCGCAATTAAGATAAATGCGGTTGTTTCAAATTCCGGTACTTTTTCTATCAATGCCAGGAATAAATTGGCGACCCCGCGCATCATTAAAATTCCTAAGATTCCGCCGATCAATAACACCCATTCCTGATTGGAAACGCCAAATGCCGCAAGCACACTGTCAAAGCTGAAGGTGATATCCATCAGTTCGACTGTAAGCACGGTTCTCCAAAAGCCCATTTTTCGATTCTGAAACGCATCCCCTTCTTCGTTTTTTAGAAATAAGTTCTGCAAGACGATCAATAGCAAGTAATGACCGCAAACAATCTTAATCCAAGAAATTTTGATTAATGAAATACCTACTCCAATCACGATAAACCGGAAAAAATAAGCGCCAAAAATGCCGTAAAATAATGCTTTCTTCCGCTCTCGTTTTGGCAGATGCTTAACCATCACCGCCAGTACGAGGGCGTTATCAGCTGATAATAATCCTTCCAGAATGACGAGCGTTCCAATTACTCCCCAGCTTGCAGGGTCCTTTATAACACTTTCAAATGACTCAAAAGAAAAAAAATTACTATAATTATGGATGAACTCTTGCAGGAACCCCATCAGATTTCTCCTTTTCCACGATTGATTATTTCCAGCAACTGATGACAGCTTGTCCGAAGCGTTCCTGATTCACTATTTGGTCACTGGTCCTACTCTAAATGTATGATGGTGGCTCATAATTATGTCCTAAAACTGATGATATCCATTTAATTTCATCTATTAAATCGGCAAATACATTTCATACTGGACAAGGGGGCCCTTTATAAAGCCCTGTTTTTTGAAGAAACCTTCGAGCAAGCTATTATTAGGGAATCCTGTGGACATTTTTGTTAATTTTAAATTCTTATAGGCTGTTTGCAAAAGCCATGTTCCAATCCCCTTCCCCCGATTTTTTTTATCGATCATTAAAAAGCTTATATTTCCGTTCGAATTAATAGAAAGAGCACCAACCAAATTATGGTTTTGAAATACTCCATAATATCTAACATTTTTAAGTTTTGCTAAATAATCCATATCATTCTGCCAATTAATATGATATGTCCATTTCTGGATCCCCTTTTGAAATTCGGTAAATTCCAGTTCTTTTATTTTCATCTTCAAATTATTGGGGGCCTCTTTAAGTTGAGACAAATCTTTATTAGTAAAGTAAACTAGATCATAAATCTTTTCATAACCCATTTTTTGATAAAATTGAATCGCCCGGTCATTTCCTACAATGACCTCGAGGAACAACTGCTTGCAGCCATGTTTAGTTGCTTCTTCTTTATGAAGTTCAAATAATCTGCGACTGATTCCTGTCCCTCTAAAATCAGGGCTGATAGTGAGTGCACCACAACGCATTGTTTTAATCGATTCATAATTTTTCATGCCACCAAGAATAACACCGACAGGTTTCTCTTCATAAAAGGCAATGAAAGAATACTCTTTTTCATTGCCTTCCGGACCAAAGAAGCGCTGAATAAAATCCTCTTTTGAAAACTCCATTTTTATGATGTAATCTGAAAAACCATCATAGAAAGCCTGATAAATCAAACCCTCCTCGACATTAGAACATTTTTCATATCTAATTTTCGCATCCTCAGCTATAAATCTTTGTTCTTCATTTGTTGTCTTCATAATTAAGGACCTCCGTTTATAATGGTTCCATAACCCCACGATAAAAACTGACTAGATAGTTTTTTATTTTAGTTTTGCTACAGCTAATTGTATTGAATTATTTAAATATTAATATTAGTACATTTCTAAACCATCAAGCCATGTATTAAGGCTCCCAGTCTTGTCTCTTACCACAAAAGGAATCGATGTGCTTCTTTTCTTTGAATGTTATTCAGCTAATATATAATTCATAACCATTTTTTCGATTTCTTTAAAGTGTTCTTTATAGGCATAATCCTCCCATAATACTGAATAGTGGAGACAAATTCCATCAATAAACGACCAAACTAAACTAGCCACAATATCAACCTGTACATCCGGTTTAAACTCTCCGGCTTTTTTTCCTTGTTCAATGATTTCTGCCAAAAAGTTTCGAAACTGATGTTTGTAACGGTTCTTCATCAACTCCCTCAAATGTTCTTGTCGCGAAGAATAGATCCAAAACTCCAAATGAACGCGGATAAAACTGCGCCACTCTTCTGTCAGTGTTGCCTCCCGATAAAGTCGGAATAATTCTCGTATTTTATTTTTTGCTTCAGGAATCTGCTTAAACCGATTCCTTAGATCCTCCAAAGTCTTAATGCTCCTTTCATCCATTAAAGAAATGTATAATTCCTCTTTACTTTTAAAATAGTTGTAAATTAATCCTTTACTCATTTTAGAATAAGCCACAATATCATCCATTGTTGTTAAATGATATCCTTTTTCACCAAAGCATTTTAAGGCGCTTTCCAATAGACTTTGTCTTTTCTGTTCTTTGTATTGATCTGAAACTTTAGGCATCAAAACAACTCCTCTGATTTAAAAATAATCTCAACATATTATATTGAATATTCTTTATCTAACAATCCAAGGTAAAATCTTCTTTATTTTTCAAAACTTTTATTTCAAAGTCTGCTTGACTGTTTAGCAATCGATGAAGTGGTGCTATCGTTTCATTATAGATTGGGGGATTGTGAAATAA
>NZ_BCUZ01000128.1 GCF_001591485.1 Neobacillus fumarioli NBRC 102428
CTAAAAGTCTGGTTTTTGGACTTTTAGTGCTGAAGGTTATTTGTCCCGAGGGGCTAGGCGCTGGAGCTGGACAATTTTCGAAGTCAAAAATTTATACTTTCTTTGAAAAAAGCCGCTGATAACATAGCGGCTTCTATCGCGTAAGCTTTAAGATTCAGCATTTTGCCGTTTGGTAGGGTGGGTGGCTTTTTCCACTTCTTCAGCCGAAATCATCCGTTTCCCGCCGCCGGCAGTTTGCGCATAATTCTTGCCTGCTTGGCTGTTTCCTTTATCTCGTTTTTGGCTCATGAATCATTCTCCCTTCAAGTCATTTCATCTAATAAGATGCTTAGTTGGAGGAGTGATTATACATGAGCTAAAAGCCGGTAATAACCGCTGTCAATTTGTCTTGAAAGATGGGGCCGGACCACTTCAACTGCCTCCATAAGTTGATCGAGGTCAATGCCTGTCTCGATTCCCATCCGCCTAAGCATATACACAACATCTTCTGTTGCCGTATTGCCGCTCGCTCCCGGGGCAAACGGGCAGCCCCCAAGTCCGCCGGCAGACGTATCGAAACGGTCAATGCCAGCCTGAAGCGAAGCCAAAATATTGGCCAGACCAAGCCTGCGGGTATCGTGAAAATGAGCAGTCAAAAGGGTATGATGAAACTGCTCTTTTAATTTTGCAAATAGGGAGTAGGCTTCGTTCGGTGCCGCCATCCCAATTGTATCGGCCACACTTAATTCGTCAACCCCGGCTTCAACAAATTCCCGGCATAGTTTCAACGTCTCCGCCTCGCTGATTTTTCCTTCGTAAGGGCAGTAAAACGCGGTAGAGATACATGCACGGACAAAATAATTCTTTTCTTTTAATTCATGGATCACTGGCCTGAGTTCCTTTAGGCTGTCCCTGGTTGTTTTGTTAATATTTTTTAGATTAAAACTGTTGCTTACCCCCACAAATACGGCAACGGCGTTACAGTGAGTGGAATAAACCCTGTCAATCCCTTTCCTGTTTGGTGCAAGGACAATGTTTCTTGTGTGCTCAGCAAGGCAATCAGCTGCGATTTCCGCCGCATCGGCCATTTGCGGCACCCACTTCGGCGAAACAAACGAAGTCAGCTCCATTTCTTTAACCCCAGCGTTTCTAAGTTTTGTAATAAATCGTTTTTTGATCTCAGTTGGTACAAAGTTTTTTTCATTTTGCATACCATCCCGCGGTCCCACTTCGATAATCGTCACTTTATTCGGCAAATTCAGCATCGGTTTCACCCCTTATCTATCTTACTTTTATTGTAGGGGTAGAAATTCCTGAAAATCAAGAATTTTCAAGAATCTAAGGATCATCACTGTAAATAAATGAATAAGAAACTTCCTGGTGATATAATGGAGATAAATGTTTTTCCAAGGAGTGTCTGAAAATGAAGAAAAGGCAAACAGCATCCAAACCAAAAAAAGATGATTCCGCGATCACGCTTAAAGATATGATGAATCCTGAATTAATAAAGCAACTAAAGGAACAGCAAGAACAGCTTAAGGCTGAAGAGGACAGAAGAAAAGAGGAAGAAGAGCGAAGAAAGCGGGAAGAAAGAAGATTAAAAGAGAAGAATAAGTCATTTGAAGAGCTATTGAATGAGAGTGATATGGACTGGAAGAAGTTTAAATAATTGTTTCCATATTATCAGGACATAGGGAGAACGCCTCTTCGTATTGGCGCTTGCATAAAGAACTGTTGATATCGCCCGAAGGAGGTTTGGGCGATATCAACTTTACTTTTGTCTACCGATGGTCTTTATAGATATTCGCCTTCGTAATTCTTTTAATTACCGCTATTTCTTCCTCTGTTAGAGGTCGGCTTCTCACTGCCCTGGCGTTTTGTCTAACCTGTTCCGGACTGCTGGCACCGGCAACGACTGAAGCGACAGCAGGATTTGCCAGGTTAAATGCAAGTGCCACCTCTGTAAACGAACGTGAAGCGGAAGCTGTTTCCTTTAACACCGGCAAAATCTCTTGTAACTCCTCGTACGTGTAATCCAGATAGCCTTTTTCATTAGCTTTTTCAAGCAGTTTATCGCTCAAGAGCCCCTTGGCAAGCGGTCCGCGGGTGACGGCGCTGATACCATGTTCATAGACGAGCGACAGCGCCTCTTCTTCCGGACGGCGGTCCAGCATACTGTATTGCATCATGACAGATACGATATTTGATTTTTTTACATATTCCCTGATGACATTTGGACGAATGGACGAAATTCCATAATACCGAATGAAGCCCTCTTCCTTTAACTCTTCAAATGCTTCGATTGTCTCTTCGATCGGGTCCGCAATCGTTCCGCCATGCAATTGATACAAATCAATATAGTCGGTCCCCAGCCGTTTTAAGCTGTTTTTGACTGCTTCTTTGATATAAGCTTTGGAAGGATCCCATGTCCAGCCGGTTTGATCCGGTTTCCAGCGGTTTCCGACCTTTGTTGCGATGATGACATGTTCTCTGACATCCTTTAACGCTTTTCCAACTAGCTCTTCATTCCTGCCCATATCATATAAATCGGCAGTGTCAAAATAATTGATTCCTTCTTCAAGGGCGGCTTCAATTATGTTTCGAGCTGCTTTTTCTTCCGTGCCAATGGACATGCAGCCAAGCCCCAGCACCGTCACAGCCAAATTTGAATTTCCCAATTTGCGTTTTTGCAAAAAAAATCACCCTGTTCTTTTTTCTACAAGTTTACATAAAGAAAGGGATAGACTACAAACAACATGTCTTATTTTGGAGAAATCTTTTGCACCCATTCGGAAACATAAACAAAATCTTTCTGGTACTCTTTTAATTTTTGTAACACTTCCCATCCTTTTCCAACTAAGGTGATTCCTTTAGAATGAACACACACCTTCATTGTCATACCCTCCAATTAAAGTATGATAAAATGTATGACGAAAGTTTTTAGGATTAGAACAGGAGATGACCATAATGACCAAACTAGAGGAAAAAACGCTGCACAGCGAAAAAATATTTTCAGGAAAAATCATCAAGCTCGAATTGCAGGAAGTTCAACTGCCAAATGGCAAGACATCTAAGCGGGAGATCATTAAGCACCCAGGCGCTGTTGCAATTTTGGCTGTTACCGATGACAACAAAATCGTGATGGTCGAACAATACCGAAAAGCACTGGAAAGAACGATTGTTGAAATTCCTGCCGGGAAATTGGAAAAAGGAGAGGAGCCTAAAAGTTGTGCGCTTAGGGAATTGGAAGAGGAGACAGGCTATGAATGTGAAAGTCTTGAATTACTGACCTCTTTTTACACCGCACCGGGCTTTGCAGATGAATTGATTCATATCTATCTGGCAAAAGGATTAAAGAAGAAGGAAAATGCGGCAGAGCTGGATGAAGATGAATTTGTCAATCTTCAAGAATTGACATTGGATGAAACTCTTCAATATGTGAAAGATCAAAAAATCTATGATGCAAAAACGATCTATGCGGTTCAATACTTGCAATTACAAGAGGCGCTGAAACATAAATGAAACGTTATTATGTAGATTTGCATATTCACATCGGCCGGACTTGGACGGGCAAGCCGGTCAAAATTACTGGAGCAAAGTCATTAACATTTACAAATATCATAGAGCACGCGAGACTCAAAAAAGGGCTGAATATGATTGGAATCATCGATTGCCACTCACCGGAAGTGATTCAGGAAATGGAAAGTTTAATCGAGGCCGGCGATATCTATGAGCATCCGGATGGAGGCTTAGTATTTGGTGATTTAACCGTCATTTGCGGTTCGGAATTAGAAATTTATGATGAACACGCAAGCGGCCCTATTCACGTTCTTTGTTTTATGCCGACGCTTTCCACGATGAAGAAGTTTTCATCCTGGCTTTCGAAGCATTTGAAAAATATTCAGCTAAGTTCGCAGCGTTTATATGTAACAGGGCTAGAGCTGCAGCAAAAAGTGAAAGATATGGGTGGAATCTTCATACCTGCCCATGTATTTACCCCGTTTAAAAGTTTATATGGCAAAGGGGTGGATCAGTCGTTGACAGAGGTATTTGACCCGGACTTGATCGACGGGATTGAGCTTGGGTTAAGTTCAGATACAAAAATGGCTGATCAGATCGGTGAAATCCATCGATATACTTTTGTCACTAATTCGGATGCCCATTCACTAGCGAAAATTGCCCGTGAATATCAAGTCATGATGCTTGAAGAGCCAACTTTTACCGAGCTGGAAAAAGCATTAAAAGGGAAAGACGGCCGTCATATTATAGCCAATTATGGCCTGGACCCGCTCTTAGGGAAGTATCATAAAACCGTTTGTTCCGAGTGCCTCCATCCTTTACACCAAGATGACCAACTCTGTCATTTATGCGGAAGTAAAAAAATCATAAAAGGAGTGGCAGACCGGATATTGGAATTAAAAACAGCTCAAAACAGCCCGATTGGACGTCCCCCATATGTTCACCAAGTGCCACTTGAGTTCCTGCCGGGCCTGGGCCCTAAATTACTGGAAAAACTGGTGGATCATTTTGGCAGTGAAATGGCCATCTTACATGAAGTTCCATATGAGGCATTACTAGACGTCATTCCTGAGAAAATAGCCAGCCTGATTATGAAAGCAAGAGCAGGGGAAATAAGCCTCGAGGCAGGCGGCGGAGGAAAATACGGCAAAATAGCGGATCAATAGATAAGAAAACCTCAAATCACGAGTACCTCCGCTTAAAAGCTATCGCTTTTATACGTGCGATGCTTATGCTGCAGAAGCTTTTCTTGTGGAACTGGATAATTTTCAGTCCAAATTTACTTTCTTTACTTTGAATAAAAAACTCAGCAGAAAACGCGCTGCTGAGTTTTTTATTCTATTAAATGGAGTCATAGAAAAACTAGAGTGGCATAAAATGTACTAACCAACTGAACAATGGGAGGAAGCTGGAATGAAAAAGCGTTTGTACCAGTCCAAAGCCACAAGTGTTTCTAGTTATATTCGTGAGTATTCCTCAATTTTCTTATTTGTAGTTGTTTTGTTTTTAATGGGGGTCATTTTTGGCGCGATAGTTGTTAATAGTATGGGCTATAGCCAAAAAGAGGATTTATACTATTATTTATCACAGTTTTTTGGACAAGTTTCAGAAGGGAAAATTGCGGATCATAATGATTTATTTATGCAAAGCCTCCTTCATAATAGTAAATTTATCGGACTAATTTGGGTGCTCGGGATTTCAGTTGTTGGGCTTCCGGTTATTCTTATACTTTTATTTGTAAAAGGAATGGTTGTCGGCTTTACTGTTGGTTTTCTTGTCAGCCAAATGGGCTGGAAGGGGTTTGCATTGGCCGCAGCTTCCATCCTGCCTCAAAACTTGATTAATATCCCCATATTTATTGTGATGGCAGGATTATCCGTTATTTTTTCATTGAGAATGATTAAAAAACAATTTGTCAAAAAATATGCTGAGCCTATCATGCCATTTTTTAAAGGATATATACTCGCATTAATTGCTGCTGTTATTTTCATATCACTAGCATCTGGTATCGAGGCGTATTTATCCCCGTCATTGATGAAATCGGTTGTCGGATCTTCTTCTTTAAAATAATATTAAGAAATAATAAATATAAAATCTTTATTAAAATAATTTTATTTTGATTCTCGTTTAGCATCTGTTATAATGTGAATGAACAGTGGCGAGGGAGGGAACTTCAGAATGGAAACGAGAATAGAGCGGATCAAAAAACAGTTGCATTCTGCCAGCTATAAGCTTACACCACAGCGTGAAGCAACCGTCAGAGTTTTACTGGAAAATGAAGAGGATCATTTAAGTGCAGAAGATGTGTACCTCCTCGTAAAAGAGAAATCGCCTGAAATTGGGCTGGCAACTGTGTATCGAACATTAGAATTATTAACCGAGCTGAAAATTGTAGATAAGATAAATTTTGGTGACGGTGTTTCCCGTTACGATCTCAGACAAGAAGGTGCGGCTCATTTTCACCATCATCTTGTCTGCATTGAATGCGGTGCCGTTGATGAGATTCAGGAAGATTTATTAGAAGATGTCGAAGCGATTGTTGAAAAAAGATGGAAGTTTAAAATAAAAGATCACCGTCTAACGTTTCACGGTATTTGCTACCACTGTCAAGATAAGGTGAAAGAGGAAGAAAAGACAGTATAGATTAAAAAAGGTCCTTTAAATGTAAAAAGGGCTTTTTTTATTAAGAAAAGCGCAAGCGCCTTGGTCAGTCCTGACAGATCCCTCAAATTTCCTAAAAGCAAGGTATAAAACTTGTACATTTTGGCATACCTTTTACTACCATAGGAAATTGGAGGATTTCAAGATGATGTCATTTATAAAGGCCGTCCTCAAAACGTTAAAAGTGTTTATTCTATTCACCGGCTGCACGATTCTCTTTTATTATGGTATCATGTGGGTAACGGAAGAGTATCAAAATTATCACCGTTATGATGCGCCAGAAGGATCGGCACTTAAGGTTTCCAATTCGGTGAACAATAATGATTCCCAGCTTTTTGACCGGCTTAAGCTGTTTTATTTAAATGGAGAGTAATGGCTATGGAAAACCACTTAACAGATTTTATACGATATGCCGCCATGGAAAAAGAAATGGCGAACAATACGATCCTATCATACGAACGAGATTTAAAGAGTTATATCCGCTATTTGAAGAAAGTGGAATTACTGGATTCGCTTGATGAAGTTCGGCGGATTCATATTATCCACTTTCTAAACTTTTTAAAAGATGAAGGAAAATCCGCGAAAACGTTAGCACGGCATGTTGCTTCAGTTCGCGCCTTCCACCAATTTTTGTTACGGGAAAAAGTTCTGGATCATGATCCGTCTGTCCAGATTGAACCTCCCAAGACAGAACGATCATTGCCGAAAGTTTTGAGTTTAAAGGAAGTAGAAACACTTCTAGATGCACCTAAACCGAATGATCATTATGGGTTAAGAGATAAGGCAATGCTTGAACTTCTATATGCAACAGGAATGCGCGTCAGTGAACTTATTCGTTTGGATATAGGGGATGTCCATTTAACAATGGGATTTGTCCGTGTGTTTGGAAAAGGCAATAAGGAACGGATTATACCGATGGGAAAAAAGTCGGTTGATGCCTTAACATGTTACCTGGAGCAAGGAAGATCCCAGTTTATTTCCGCTAAGCATCAGGAGTATGCATTGTTTTTAAACCATCTTGGGCATCGGTTGACAAGACAAGGGTTTTGGAAAATCCTTAAGAAATTGACGAGAGAGGCCGGAATTGAGAAAGAATTAACGCCGCATACACTAAGACATTCCTTTGCTGCACATTTGTTAGAAAATGGGGCCGACTTAAAAGCAGTACAGGAGATGCTTGGTCATGCAGACATCTCGACGACAGAAATTTATACCCATGTTACGAAACCGAAGTTAAAGGATGTTTATCGTAACTTTCATCCGCGAGCATAATAGATTTCTAGATTTTTTAAAAAGTAAAGAATTGACTTCGAAAATTGCCCAGCGCAAGCGGCCTAGCCCC
>NZ_BCUZ01000129.1 GCF_001591485.1 Neobacillus fumarioli NBRC 102428
TTATAAGAATGAAATCGCGCATAAAACTGGAGATAAAAAATCGCTGCAAGATTGCTTGCAGCGTATTTTTTTTAACTCCAAAAGACACATACTGGCATTAACCAATATGTGCTTTAGAGATATATAAAATTTCATTCAGTTTTTCTTCGACCTTTTGGCAGACCATTTTAGCGTCGTGATCACTGTTAACTACATCTACCTGATCCATATCAATGATTAGTACTTCACTTGCATGATAACGATTCATGACCCATTCATCATAACCTTTCCAAACCTCGAAGTAATATTCCTTCAGCTCCGGGTTGATTTCAAAGCTGCGGCCGCGTGCCATAATCCGTTCAAGTACCGTATTAAATGAGCCTTTTAAATAAACCATTAAATCAGGAGCTTTCTTTGGAAGTTCATTCAGTTCCTCCATCATGTTATCTGCCAGCTCTTCATATATTTTAAATTCCAAATCAGAAATCCGGCCTAAATTGTTATTCACATATGCAAAATACCAATCTTCATAAATGGATCGGTCTTGGATCGTATACACCGGGTTTTTCCAGTTCATGCAATCCTTTACCGTTTTAAACCTCTTATTTAAGAAAAATAACTGCAATAAGAAAGGAATTCTTTTGGCCTTCAATTCTTCTGATGATAACTCATAATAGAGAGGGAGAATAGGATTATCATCAACGGCTTCATAAAATACCTTGCTTTCAATTCCTTTTTGTTCAAAGTGAGCCTGCAGCAAATCTGCTACACTTGTTTTCCCAAGTCCTATCATACCGCCAATAACGATACTCATGAACATCCCCCTATTCTACCATGTGTTTGTCCAGCTTCTTTTTTTAGCACCGAAGTGAGCTGCTCTATAATTAGCTCTAAATCCTGGTTATTCTTCACAAAATCTAATTCGTCACCATTAAAGCGGAGAACGGGTATGTCAGGGTGTTCTTGTTCAAACGCTGCTAATGATTGAGCATAGTCCAAAGATAATTGTTCTAAATAAAGAGGGCTGATCTTTTTCTCTACTTCACGGCCTCGTAATTTAATTCGTTTTAGTAAGGTATCAAGACTGGCATTTAAATAAATAATAACATTTGGTTTTGGCATATCTTCCGTTAAGATTTGATAAATCTTAACATATTTTGTATATTCGTCTGGATTCAATGTCCTTCGGGCAAAAATCAAATTTTTAAAGATATGATAATCAGCAACTACTGGCTTACTTTTGCTTAAATAATGAATATTGATGTCCCTTAATTGTTTAAAGCGATTGCACAGAAAAAACATTTCTGTCTGAAAACTCCATTCTTCGATATTTTCATAAAATTTTCCCAAGAATGGATTTTCATCGACAATTTCTTTTAACAGTGCGAAATTGAAATGCTCCGAAATGGATTTTGCAAGTGATGTTTTTCCAACACCAATCGGCCCTTCAACAGTAATAAAGGGTTCAGCCCCCATTGTTTGTCCTCCTTCTCCTTGCCTTTTTATGATTAACCTGGAGTGTTTTTTTATGTTTAAGACAGATGCCTGAAATCGCCAAAAGTTGACAAATTCCGCAATGGCACAAGGACTATTCTATCATAATCTGGGGAGGGAATGGATATGGAAAATAAAACTGATTTATGTCCCTCGTTTTATCACATTGAAATTTTCGATAATCAACAGCCAGTTTTGCGGAAATGAAAGACCAAGCTTCCAATAACTCATGCCACGCAAATTAAGTTCTTTAATTAAATTAAATTTAGCTTGAATGGAACGGGCATCTTCAAACCAGACTTCATGCTGCTTGCCGTCATCGGCTGTATACCTGAAATGGGGAGCCTGTGCTTTTGTATCATATTGGATGTCCACTTTATACTTTGCGGCGCGTGCAATGGCTTCCTGCGGGCTTACGGCTTCAGCAACGGTACCAGGGACAAACGGCAATGTCCAATCATAGCCATAAAGATTCTGGCCCATAAGAATTTTGTTGGACGGCATTTCTGATACGGCATAGTTCATGACCCTTCTTACTTGATCAATGGGAGATACAGCCATAGCAGGGCCGCCGCTGAAGCCCCATTCATACGACATAATGACAACGAAATCAGCAATTTCACCATGTGCCTTGTAATCATGACCCTCATACCATTTGCCTTTTTGGTCGGCGCTTGTTTTAGGGGCAAGTGCTGTCGACATCAGCCAGCCTTCTTGCTGAAACCTTGCTTTTGCCTTCCGTAAAAAGCGGTTGTAAGCCTCGCGGTCAACAGGGCGCAAGTATTCGAAATCAAAGTGTATGTCGCGGAAGCCATAATTTTTTGCAGTTGTTACAATATTATTGATAAATTTATCTTGGATCACCATGTCATTAAGTAATATCTGCCCTAATTCATCACTAAATTTATCTTGTTCTTGATTGTTAATCACCATCATTAACACATTACGGTTGGCACTGGCGATAGCCGGAAAGTTATTGAGCAAAGGCTCTTTCAATGTGCCATCCCGTTTTGCCTGAAACGCAAATGGGGCTAAGTAGGTCATATAGGGTGTAGCTTCTCGGGAGCGGTTTTCCAAATTTGGCAAGACGGAGGTACTGCGCGGTTCCACATAGCCGTTAAATTCGGCATTTCTTTTCGAAGCCTGAGGAATGTAAAGACGTTGCCCGATTTGCAGAGTTTGGTTAACAGTAATACGATTTATTGAGGCAATTTCCTGAGCGGAAACATTCTCTTTTCTAGCAATTGACTGTACCGTATTCCCCTGCTGAACGAAGTAAAATTTTCCGATAATCGGAATGACAATGGATTGTCCAACGACCAGATTGTTAGGATTTGGGATCTCGTTGGCATCGACAATATCTCCGACAGTTGTATGATAGGTTTTGGCAATCGTTGTTAAGCTATCATTTTGTTTTACCACATGAATTTGCATCCAGACTCCTCCTCTTTTATCCGCTATAGTTAATCTATGAGGGAGCAGACCGATTCATGATATAATGTTCAATACAAAAGATTAGGGTGGTTTGTTATGAATGATCCGCAAACACAGGACGAAATGTTTATGATAGAGGCCATTCGCGAAGCAAAAAAGGCAGAGGCCATAAATGAAGTCCCGATTGGAGCCATAATCGTTCGAGATGGCCAAATTATTGCCCGGGCCCATAACCTAAGGGAAAGAGAACAAAATTCTTTAGCGCATGCCGAACTGCTGGCTATCGAGGAAGCTTGTAAGGAAGTCGGATCGTGGCGGCTTGAGGACACGACTTTATATGTAACATTAGAGCCATGTCCCATGTGTTCTGGTGCCATTGTGTTATCAAGGGTGAAACGGGTTGTTTATGGCGCCAGTGATCCAAAGGGCGGCTGTGCCGGAACCTTGATGAACCTGTTGCAGGAACCGCGTTTCAATCATCAATGCGAGGTTGTAAGTGGAGTATTGGAAGGTGAATGCAGCCGGATTCTATCGGACTTTTTTCGAAAACTTCGCGACAAGAAAAAGGCTGAGAAAAAGAATGTTACAAAAATTAACAGTGAATAACGATTGATTTTTTTCGAGAATATTTGTATACTAAAAAAGCGTCATATAAGACGCAACTAAATAATTGGTATCAACTTTGCCGCGCTAGGTGGGGAGGTAGCGGTGCCCTGTACCCGCAATCCGCTCTAGCGGGACTGAATCCCTTCCCGAGGCTGATTACCTGTAGGGTCTGCCTTAAGCAAGTGGTGTTGACGCCCGGGTCCTGCGCAATGGGAATCCATGAACCATGTCAGGTCCGGAAGGAAGCAGCATTAAGTGGAAGCTCCCATGTGCCGCAGGGGTGCCTGGGCCGAGCTAACTGCTTAAGTAACGCCTATGGGTGTCAGTCAACGGAAGGTGCGCGGCAGTAACTTTACATAATAACAAACTCATCTCAGAATTGGGATGAGTTTTTTTGCAAACTTTTAAAAGTACGCTTTGAATTATGGAAAATAGATAGGCTATAATGGATGAGATGAGAAAATTTTTTGAAGGGGGCGGTGTCTGATGACTTATCAAGCTTTATATCGTGTTTGGCGTCCTCAGGATTTTAAGGATGTAGTCGGCCAGGAACATGTCACGAAGACATTGCAAAATGCCCTGCTTCAGCAAAAAATTTCCCATGCCTATCTTTTTTCTGGTCCAAGAGGGACAGGAAAAACAAGTGCGGCTAAAATTTTAGCGAAAGCAATTAATTGTGAGCATGCACCGGCTGCTGAACCATGCAATGAATGTGCAGCCTGCCGGGGCATTACAAATGGAACGATTCCGGATGTTTTAGAGTTTGATGCGGCATCCAACTCCCGAGTTGAGGAAATGCGGGATGTTCTTGATAAGGTCAAATTTGCTCCAACGGCAGTTAAGTACAAGGTCTATATTATTGATGAAGTGCATATGCTCTCGATTAGTGCATTTAATGCTTTACTGAAAACTTTGGAAGAGCCGCCGAAACATGTTATTTTTATTTTGGCAACGACAGAACCGCATAAAATTCCGCTGACGATCATTTCCAGATGCCAGCGTTTTGATTTTAGAAGGATTACAGCCCAGTCGATTGTCAGTCGAATGAGATTGATAGTCGGTGAAACCGGAGTAGAGTGTGATGAACAGGCGCTGCAGCTGATTGCCCGGGCGGCAGAAGGTGGGATGCGCGATGCTTTAAGTTTGTTGGACCAGGCGATTTCCTTTAGCGGAGATCGAGTGACGATTGACGATGCATTAACCGTAACAGGTTCTGTATCACAAGGTCTGCTCAATAAAATAGCGGTAGCCTTCAATGAAAAGGATGTTGCTGGCGGTTTGGAGGCGTTAGAGGAGCTTTTATTTCATGGTAAAGACCCTGTACGCTTTATTGAGGATTTAATTTTATTTTACCGCGATATGCTGCTTTACAAGACAGCACCGAAACTTGAAGAATCGCTGGAAAGGATTATGCTGGATGATGAATTTCGCCTTCTTGCGGAAAAGACATCAACAGAGACAATTTATGGGCTGATTGATTTGTTAAATAAAACCCAGCAGGATATGCGATGGACGAATCATCCGAAGATTTTCCTTGAGGTGGCGATTGTTAAACTGTGTCAATTAGAAGTGAAAGAGTCCAATCTTGGAAATGCGGAAAACCTTGAACCGTTATTGGCACGAATTGACCGGCTTGAACAAGAGTTGCACTTTTTAAAAGAACATGGTACACCGGCAGTACAGCAAAATGTTTCAGCACAGCCGCAAAAGTCAGTAAAAAGAGCTTCAAAAAATTCATTTCAGCCGGCGGTAGGGAGAATAAATGAAGTACTAAAACAGGCAACAAAGAATGATTTAAATCTAATTAAAGCGAATTGGGCAGAAATGAGGGCAGGCCTGCTGAAATCGCAAGCTGCCCTGTTAAATGAAGCTGAGCCGGCAGCAGCTTCAGCGGATGCTTTAATAATAAAATTCAAGCATGAAATGATTTGCCAAATGGCGATGAATCGAAGTGATTTCCTTGAAGCGGTTACCTTAGGACTGTTAAAATTAACCGGCAGAAGGTTTATCTTGTTAGGAGTTCCTGAAGATCAATGGCATTCGATTCGGGAGGATTTCCTAAGCGGTCACCAAGAAAGCCGGGAAGAAAGCAGCGAAAAACGCGAAGAAGAACCGCATATTACTGAAGCGAAGAAGCTGTTTGGCACAGAGATTGTAGAAATTATTGATTAATAAATTATAGGAGGTAATGAAATATGATGCGTGGCGGCGGAAATATGCAAAATATGATGAAACAAATGCAAAAAATGCAAAAGAAAATGCAAGAAGCACAAGAGGAATTAGGGAGACAAACAGTTGAAGGAACTGCAGGCGGCGGGATGGTTACTGTTACTGCAACAGGCCATAAACAAGTAACAGATATCGTCATTAAACCTGAAGCAGTTGATCCAGATGATGTTGAAATGCTGCAGGACTTAGTTCTGGCAGCTGTTAACGATGCCCTAAAAAAGGCGGATGAACTTGCGAATAATACAATGGGGCAATTTACAAAAGGACTTAATTTGCCGTTTTAAATAATAAATTCAGGTATCCCTCTATCAGAAATGCGTAAAATGATTGATAGAGGGTGAATTTCTTTTCAGAGAGGAATATTAATATGCATTATCCTGAACCGATCTCGAAGCTGATTGACAGCTTTATGAAATTGCCGGGAATTGGCCCGAAAACAGCCTCTCGACTCGCCTTCTTTGTGTTAAGTATGAAGGAAGATACTGTCCTCGATTTTGCAAAAGCGCTGGTAAATGCGAAACGAAACTTGACATATTGTTCTGTCTGCGGTCATATTACAGATCAAGATCCTTGCTATATTTGTACTGATGAGCGGCGTGATAGGAGTATTGTTTGTGTTGTACAAGATCCAAAAGATGTGATTGCCATGGAGAAAATGAAGGAATATAATGGTCTGTATCATGTTCTACACGGTGCAATATCACCGATGGATGGCATCGGTCCAGAAGATATCAATATTCCGGATTTATTAAAACGTCTTCAAGATGAAACAGTGCAGGAAGTTATTTTAGCAACAAATCCGAACATTGAAGGAGAAGCAACAGCGATGTATATATCCAGATTATTAAAGCCATCCGGTATTAAAATAACTAGAATTGCTCACGGATTGCCGGTTGGCGGGGATCTGGAATATGCTGATGAAGTGACTTTATCCAAAGCATTAGAGGGGCGGCGGGAATTATAAGTCTAAAGGTCCGGAGGTAGTAACAATGTTTTTTCGCCGTAAAGGACGTCTTCGGCAAGAATATGATCAAAAGCTGTTGACTCTATTAACTAAATTTAAAGAACAATGGAACCAAGAAAAAGTACTACTGGAAAAGAGTTTTGATCCTTCCGAAGAAGTAATTTGCCAAACCAAAATCATTGAAGCAAAATATTTTTTTCTGCTTCGAGAAGTGAAACAAAGAAATATCACATTAAAGAAATAAACTTAATTCTACTCAAGCAAAAGATGCTTGAGTATTTCTTTTTTAAAGGTCTAATAAGCCGGACTTGTACATAATCTGTTCCTAAAGAAATTTTTAAGGGAGGAGCTTTTTTGGAACCGATTATTGTAATCTCTGTTTTAGCCGGATTTGTTTTATTATTGTTATTTAGCGGGGCTTCGTTTAAACCATTACGATTTGTCGGTCAAGCTGTTATAAAATTAGTCATCGGAGCATTATTCCTGTTTTTTCTAAATACAGCAGGCAACCGATTTGGTATTCATGTACCAATTAACTTCATTACATCATCTGTTTCGGGTTTTCTCGGTATTCCTGGCTTGCTAGCTTTAGTTGCAATCGAACATTGGGTCCTATAAACTGTTAGCCGCTTAAAAAGGGCGGTTTTTTCTTTTGAAAAAAGGTTGACGTTTGAGGCAATATGCTTTAATATATTAAAAGTCGTTGGTCGATGAACATAAGAAATATAAAAAACATTGACAAAGATAGAGATAAATGATATATTTAAAAAGTCGCTGTAAGCGATGTTGAATGG
>NZ_BCUZ01000130.1 GCF_001591485.1 Neobacillus fumarioli NBRC 102428
CTTAAATTCCTTGACAAGGCTAGCAATCTTGCTGGCCCATGCTTCATCAGTAGAATATTGGTGAATGCCGTCATTAAATCGCATGTTATCAAGTGTTGGTTGGGCAAAAGGATAATTTAGCCCTGTTGACTTATCCCTGTTTACATAATTCTCACTAATATATTTGGCTCCACTGATGATTCCGTTCGTTTGATTCGAGAAATCAAATGCATCCATTGGCGTGTCATCTTTGGCATTAATTCCGTAGAAATTATACTTATTATTCACAATGGCAGACATTCCCCACTTTGATTCCAGCCCTGAGTGTGCCAATAAATATACCGCATTTAAACCGCTTTGTTTCTGGGCCTCTATATAAGCTGTCCCCATTCCGCTCATCATTGTTTTGGCCCCATTTGTTTTATAATCAATAAATTTGTTAATTTGATCGGCACTTATATTGGCAATTGTATTTAAAGGAGTAAAGACGGACAGCGTGTTTGTCACGGCTCCCGCTTTGCCAAAATCATAGGGAATGATATTGGATCCTCCGCCGTAGTCATATCCATCATCCTTTTGATATGTACCTTTCACCCAACCTATCTGCCCATCTGTTGTTTCGATTTTATAAAATTTACTAGCTTTGTCGTAATCAAGAACGTAAACTTTTGCTCCATCCGGAACTATGCCATTTTTAGGGGAGGACGTTGTGTGATCTTCACGTAAATTCCTCCACTGCTTGACTAACCATGTTTGATTCTTACAATCACTACTTAAATAGGCTTTCTGGATCCAGCCCCTTATTTTCCCATCTGTCGTTTCAATCTCTGCTCCATAATCCATCTCATTTAACACTTTAACCTGTGTATTATAAGGCAAACTTGCGATCGGAGTATAACTACCGTAATTTGCTAGTTGGTTAAAACTGCTGTACACTGGCAGGTTAACTGAAATAACAAACATAGTGGTCCCTTGTGATACGGCTGCATACGCCGGAATGTTTAGAAGACCGAGTACTAACAGTATTGCTAGAATGCTCTGAATAACAATCTTTTTCATCTATTTTCCCTCCCTATTCTACTATTTTAGTAGTATCATAGTTTTTTAACCATTTGGTAGAATTTACACACAAAAAAGACCGGACTGTAAATGTCCGGCTTATTTTTGCATTTCTATAAGTTTCCTTACCTTTTCAAGATCTTCCAAAGAATCGATTTCATAACTGTCATTCGGATGGATTTCCTGAAGATATACATGTAAATCACGGATGTTCTCCTTGACAATGTCATCCCAGTAAAGATCTTTAAAGTTACCGCCTGCGACGGCTTCTTCCAATTTCTTCACAATATATTTTCCATCTTCCTCAGACCAATAGGAAACGCCGCATAAAATATAGTCATGCTCCCCGTCACCGATTACGATATCATAAACCTTGTAATCATCATCAAAGCGGAGCATCCATTCTCCTTTAAATTCCGGCTTGCGTGCGCTGAAATACATCGACGTTTTGGGGTTTGGCAAAAGAAAATTGTGATGTAAGTACACATCTGCATCAATTACATACGATCCAGGGAGAAAGTCTCTAACCAAGTACATGGTATAAATATTGTTATACACATCATACAGATCATTATGCACCAGTTTAACCCCATATTTGTCAGTCAAATAGGCGAATTTTTCAGCAAGGTAACCTGTAACGACAATAATTTCTTCAACCCCAACCCCCCTTAGAAATTCAATTTGCTGCTCAAGCATTGGCTTTCCATTTACGACTGTAAGGGATTTTGGTGTTGTAAGTGTCAGCGGACGTAATCTTGTTCCCATTCCTGCTGCCAGTAAAATTGCTCTCATTAAGCTGCTCTCCTACGTTTCATAAAATTTGACCATTTTAACTCTTCCGGGTTTGCGACAGTAATAATCGAACCCGCCAAAATCATTATACTAAAAAATACAAGTTTAAAGGTAATTGGTGTTCCCAACATGATAAAGCTTAACAGTATGGCCCAAGCCGAATACGTAATATTTAAGGCCATCGCTCTTGTCGGACCGATCACATATATTGCTTTGTAATAGAAAACATACGAAGCTGTTCCGGAAAGGGCAATCAGGGCAATTAACCAAATCAGACTGCTGCTTAGAACCGTTCCGACAAGCGGATAGGCTTTGAAAATGGGCAAAATCAAGACACCGTATGTTACGGCTGAAACTAATTGGCGGATTTGCAAAGCCTGCTCCGGCGTGATCTCATCATCCTTCATCCCATAGGCCAGAATCACACATTCCATACCCCAGCCGAACACACATAATAAAATAAAGGAAAAGCCAAGAACAAAACTTTGGGACCGATCACCGCCGGTATAGCCCAACAGGAAGATAAATAAAATACTGATAAATAAACCAATCCAGTTTTTGACGGATAACTTATCCTTTAGCAACAAAAAGGCAAAAAAGGCGCCAACCGCAGGATAGACAGCGGAAAATGATGCGGACAGCGAAGCACCTAAATACTTAACTGCGAGTACATACCCTGTCATCCCAATCGGACCGCCGAGTAATGCTCCTAATACAACAAACCGGCCGCTTCTCGTTCTTAGTTTCTGGAACGGCACTTTCAGTTCGCCTCGAATGGTCATATAAATCATCATCCAAAAGCTAGATAACAAATCATGGAAAAACGTACTGACCAATGGTGCCAGGAAAATAACCTCTGGAGTGGATGTAAAGATCCCCTTCGCTAAAATCACTCCAATTAATACAGTATCAAGCGCCCATGTAAACCCTGAAAACAAACCATAGAAAAGGCCTTTATTTTTTGTGCTCATATGCCATCTCCTTCATAATGTCATGGTTTAAATTTCTTCTTGCCCGGTTAAAACGATCCATCCCATACGTGCCGAAATCATCGCCTTTTGCTTCCTTTACTATTGTCCAAATACTCCAGAGGAAATCTTGGAAAATTTTATTCATTAAAACCCGCTGCTGAATCTCCAATGGAATGGTTTCTGTTTGCAGATAAAGGGTTAAAAACAATTCTTCATCTTCCGGTGAAAATTCACATTCCAACAAATGTGCAGCGACATCCCACATCGGGTCATTCATTCCGGCATATTCCCAATCGATTAAATACACTTTGTCTGGACCGCTTTTCACCAAATTCTCCGCTACTAAATCATTGTGGCACGGCGTTAAGGTAATGTTCATTCCCTCATAGATGTTCCTCAATACCATCACTTGGGCCCTGACCTCGTCATAATGAGGATATGGCCGGCCATTTGCCTGTTTCATCAGCTCTTCATACTCGGAAATTTTTTGAAAAACATTAAATTCATTTGCCATGGTGACACCCGAGGTGTGCAATTTTCGTAAAAGCGCGGTGGTTAATAGCATGTTATCATGCCGTTTGGCTGTTTTGCTGTTTAATGTCTCGGCATTTGGAATTAGTTCCGCAATTTTAACTCCAGTTTCTTCATTAAAATAGATTAACTCTGTATCAATCCCCAAACGGCTGGCAATCGCCGCATTTACTTTCTCTTCTTTGCGGTTAATCATTTGTTCGGTTCCATTTCCGGGAATACGCAATACATACTCCTTATCTCCCGCAAGCACTTTGAAGTTCTTGTTTGTCATGCCGCCAAACGGTTGAATCTCCTGAATGTCATGTTCCTCAAGGTCAAGGGCTTCTATGAAATAACCCTTAATTTGATTTTCACGGAATTCCGCTTCCTTGCGTTTTAAAATTGGATAAATCTTATTTGTAACCGTCTCATAGTGTTTAAGGCTGTCAATTTCACCCCAAACAAGATTATGCATTTTTAAATAGCCAATATTATAGTGACGGGCTACGTCCAAGAGCATATATTCATAATTCAAGTACGGATTTTTGTTGCTCTTCCGATACTCTTCAACCATTTTGGTAAACACTTCATAGGACAGCTTGCTAACGCCAATCATTTCTCCATCAACATGGTTAAACTGATGAATATCTTTGGAAATTTTAAATAAATAGCCGTTGCGGATTTCCACAAACGCTTCGTCGCCCGATCCGCTTTCATCTGCAATCAGAACGGTATCCCGCTGCGGGTGGTCAAGCAGTTCTTTTATTGCCCGTTCTTCGATTAAAATATCATCTTCAATCAGCAAGAAATCTTCAGAAATAAGCTCATGTGCGAGAGCCAATGACGCCATCGATCCCGTCCATTTATACTTCGGATTGTGTACAAATTGCACTTGGCTTAATTCCGGCATCTCCTGAAACGTTTCCTTTTGATAACCGGTTACGATAACGATCTGGTTGATGCCATTTTCTTGAAGAATATCAATATTTCGCTTCAGTAACGTTGTATCCTCAATTGGCATTAAACCGGCTGGTTTGCCAAAATCACTTCTCTCACCAGCCGCCAAAATCACCGCTTGTTTAATTTCCGTTAAAGGTTCTTGGTGAATATTCACCTTTTTATAATGAAACTCCTCAATACCTCTCTCTAAAAGTTCCATTCCCTTCTGCGTTAGAAAATAGCTGATGTTTCTTCCCTTTTTTTCACTATAAATATAATGGCCACTGACTAAATCATGTATTAAATAATTCACCTTTCCAACTGAAATTCCACATATCTCAGATAACTTCTTTTGGTTCAAATGTGCATTTTGATTAATCGCTTCTAAAATTTGAAACACTTGCTGTTCCATTGGAAAACCTCCAACATATTCAAAAAATGAATGCATTTACATTGTATCTTAGTCTTATAGATCTGTAAACAGAAAATGGATACTTTTAGTATTTATTTTTTGGTTAAAAACAAAAAAGGCATGTGCATATCAATGCACTGCCCTCTTCGATACTATTTATAAACAGGAATATCATAATATAAAGTATAAGAACTTAAAGAATCATAGATTTTTTTAATCGTATATACTTGGTCGACAGCCCAGCCAATATCTGTGGCATATTGATGCACTCCCGGATTGGCAGGATTCCATCTCATTTTATAAAGGGTATTCTGCTGATATTTTGGATTGTTTATATAACTTTGACCTATAAATGCTGCACCCCCAATAATGGCAGCTTCCGGTGTAAACCAGCCATTTTTATAGGCCATTTGCGCTCCGCAGCTCTCCGGGCAGCTGTCAAAGGCACCGATTCCATACATATTATAAACGGTTACCGGTTTATCCAGCTTCTTGCCATCCACTGTGTCTACCTGAATTCCATTTGCCAGTTTGGATGTACCATTGCCGGTCTCCAGCAACGCATGGGCAATCAGATAGATTTCATTCACGTTATTTTGCAGGCTTGCTTGGATAAACGCCTCACCCTTTCCGGCAAGGATTCCTTTTCCGGCAAGAACTTTTGCATTTAAGTCAGCTGCAGATGTTCCGGCATTTTTATTTAATAAGATAAATTGTAGATATTCGGGACTATTTGGACTGAATTGGGTTGGATCAAGATATGCACCGACATCTGCAGGTTTGGCATTACGCCAAGTCCTATATTTAATTTCATACCAAGTACCTACTGATGAAACAATGTTTACAGTCTGGCCTTTTGTTAATGTTCCATAGATAAATGCTGAATAATTCGTATCTTCACGAACATTTAATACATCTGCAATGACAACCCCTTTTGTCGGGTCTTTAGCATCTTGAAGAACATATCGGCTGCTTACATATGCTTTCCGATCTTTATATAAATCTGTTTGCGGTGGTGGATCAAGATTCATCTGAGAATCAATCATTTGCTGCAATGTAAGATTATATTGTGTTTTCGTAATAATCGGCCCTGTATTTAAGATACCGTTATCAAAGAAATGATAAGTTTTTCCGTCAATTACCTGCTCTCCGGTCACCATTCTGCCTTTCGAATCAAAATAATACGTATTATTACCAAGCGTCAGCCAGCCAATCTGCATATGGCCGTCTTCATTCAGATAATAGGTAAACCCTTGGTCACTCAGCCAGCCAGTTTGTCTCACGCCATGCGTATTCATGTAATACCATTTCTGATCGATGAATACCCAGCCAACAGCCATAACCCCATTACTATTTAAGTAGTACCACTGATTTTGATCCTGAAGCCAGCCTGTTACCATCGCACCGTCTTGGCCAAGATAGTACCATTTTCCGCTCGTCTGCAGCCATCCTTTGTAAATGACACCACCTGTTCTAAAATAGTACCATTTATTATTAATGTACTGCCATCCGCTGGTATCATCCATTACACCATTAGGATCAAAATAATACACCTGTCCTTCAATATTTTGAATGCCGGCCTGCATTTTTCCATCCTGGTCAAAGTAATATTTCTTGCCATTCACGTTCAGCCAGCCCTTAACACTGACACCGTCAGTTCCAAAGTAATAAGTGCTGCCATCTATAGTCAGCCAGCCAGTTTGCATCATACCATCTTTCCCGAGATAGTATCGGTTACTGCCTTCTGCTAACCAGCCGGTCTGCATTGTCCCATCTTGCGCAAAGAAATATTTCTTTCCGCTTTCATTCAGCCAGCCTTTGTGAATCAGACCATTTTGATCAAAGTAGTACTTCTTATTTCCCTCGGTCAGCCAGCCCGTATGTATAACCCCATTTGGATTAAAATACATGACAATGGTTCCATCGCGGAACCAGCCAGTGATTTTTTCGCTGCTTAAAGCACCCGAGGGAGTGAATACATATGGCTTTCCGTCAATATATTTTTGCCCTGTAACCATGTCCCCATCAGGATTTAAATAATATTTCTTACCTTGATCGACAATCCAGCCAGTTGCCATTGCCCCGCTCTTTTCAAGATAATACCAATGGTTCTTATACCATAACCAGCCCGTTTTCATCGCGCCGTCCGGGTTAAGATAGTACCAAGTGTTGCCGTCTTTCACCCAGCCGGTTTGCATTGCTCCACTAGTTGGATCAAGATAATACCAGCGGCCGCTGCTTCGGATCCACCCGGTCTGCATGACCCCGTTACTTGCAAGAAAATACCAATCCCCCTTATATTGCACCCATCCTGTGACATTTTTACCTGTTGGTGTGACATAATACCAATGGTTATTCTGATATTTCCAAGTGTTCGTACCAGCCGCTGAAGTACTGGCAGCAGGTGATGAAAACATCATTGTTGCCAAGAGAATAGCAGTGACTCTTTTTTTCTTCAATATGTTTCCCCCTCCGTAATCCTCTCTATCTATAAAACTATAAAAAAGGTATATTCTTATTTATTTTCTCACTTTGATGCAAATTTTCAACAAGAAGTTGCGAATTATGTCAAATTTTGAATTTTTTCTATCAATTGAAATTTGGTTTTAGAAATAAAATAATCAGGAAAAAGCTGCTTAATAAGAATAGTAAAAGGAAGTTTTGGTCTTCATTGACCTGATGAAGGACTTTTTTTCGATTGATCCGGTCAAGTTTTGGCCTACATGACTGGGATGAAGGGCATTCCTCTTTTCAAACACCAGGTTTTTTGGCTTTCATCACCTTGATGAAGGGCATTTCTCTTTTTAAGTACCT
>NZ_BCUZ01000131.1 GCF_001591485.1 Neobacillus fumarioli NBRC 102428
GTCTTATCTCAAGACTCCGTTACGATCAAAGTAATATCGTTTACCAGAGATCCTAACCCATCCGGTTACCATCGTACCGCTGCTATTAAAATAGTACCAATTTTTATCGAGTTTCAACCAGCCGATTTGCATCGCACCACTCGATTGGAAATAGTACCAGGTCGTGCCGATTTTTTCCCATCCAGTCTGCATGGCTCCGTTGCTGTTAAAATAGTACCAGGTTGAGCCTTGTTTTAACCAGCCTGTTTGCATGATGCCATTTTGATCCGAATAGTACCAGGTTCCTCCTACCTTATACCAACCCTTTTTCAGTTCTGATGTTGTCGGTTCATAATAATACCATTTTCCGTCCTTACTTACCCATCCAGATGGATTTGTTTTAGCGACAATCACCGTAGTAGCTTTACTAATGTTCCCTGCTGCATCCGTTGCCGTCACACTTAGTTGAGTGCCGGAGGCTAGGGCGCCTGCCAGCTTCACAGTAAACTTCCCATCTGGGCCGGTGACTGCTGTGCCGATTCCTTTGCCATTTACCTTTATTTCCACTACCGATCCGGCTTCCGCTGTTCCTGTTACTTTCGTATCCTTATCAGTTACATCATTTACAACAGGTTTAGAAGGAGGTGTAACATCTTTAACCACTGTTGTTGTCGGCTGACTACGATTTCCGGCCTGATCTATAGCCGTAATGACTAATTCAGTACCCGCTTTTTGCACAGGAATTGGCACCACGAATCGGCCATCCGTTCCGGTAATATTAGACCCTATCAAAGTTCCATTCGCTGTAATCTCTACTTTCGAACCAGCCTCTGCCTGCCCGGTTACAGTAGTATCCTTATCAACAACATCATGAACGATTGGCGGCAATGGAGCTGTTTCATCAATGACTATTACACTCGTTGCCGGGCTGGTATTTCCTGCTGCGTCTTTAGCGTATACTTGAATCACTGTCCCTGCCGGCTGCTTGGGAATCGGTATCGTAAATGAGCCTGTTTCATTGCTAGTTCTGCCGATTTCTGCTTGATTGACTACAGCAAATACGGTTGTACCGGGCTCGGCTGTACCTGTAATTTGGGTATCCGAATCACCAACCAGGTTTACAATTGGACTCGCCGGCGGTGTTGGATCCGGCTGCTCCGCCCCAGGGATATCAAAGAAATTGTAAGTAATATCTTGGCCTTTATCAGCAGGAACCGTCATACCGACTGAAGAGTTAAAAACCGTTACAACCGCGCCCCCTCCTCTTAGATTCGCTGATTGCCCAGAATAAAATTTATCTTTTAGCGAATTAAAGAAAGGATCCCCTTTAAAACCATATAATCCTGTTGGCTGCTTTAAAAGACAAGCAATCCGAAAATCAGTCATTAACTTTCCAAAAGTGATATTCGGATCAATGTACTTCTTCGCTATATCCTCAATCGCCTGATAGGTGCTGGCTCGATCCTGAATAATTTCTTTAAAAATCCTGTCGCCCTGCCCCGCTTGGAGTTTAACATACTGGACAAACAAATAGGATAAAGCATAATTGGACAACGTGTCCCCATTGTAATCCCAATACAGTAGAGAGTGTCCATTTTGAATGGATGTCGAATTATTATAATAATCAACTTGGTCACTTAGTCCATGGCCATCATAGATTTGTTCCGCTGCCATGGACAGCCCCTCGTTCAGCCATGTATCCATTCCCTTTGTATTCCCTTGAACTAAAACTTTTTGATTGTAATTCACCATATGCTGAAATTCGTGCGCTAAAGTAGAATACACTTGAGATACATCTTTCGTTGTCCCATTTCCCATCGCCGGATACGTATCGATATAGAAAATTTCTGATCGATTGGAATGGTCTGTATTGTATAAATCACCTGGATAAAAATACCCTGCGACATACGCTCCGCTGCCCGTAAATCCATCCTGAATGTCATAACATAAAATATCCACTTTCCCGTCATGGTTGACATCCGATTCCGAGCCAAAATTACTAGTTACCGTTGAATAAATTTTATTATCAAACTCTTGTCCTAGTTTAGCTGCATCCGTATCGGAGATTTGATTGTTATTTACCCAAACATTTGCTTTGGAACCGCTATAAGCGAGCCTAGAGTTAATCTGGTAATCGGTATTATTCGTGAGATTTGATACACAAAAATATTTCGTATCTCCTGTCTTGTACGAAGGAGAACAGAATATACTTTTTTATCGACCAAGCCCCCTTACTGCTCGCAGGATCAAATGGTTTCATATAATCGATTCGATAGGCACTCGGCTTCAACTTTTTATTCAGAGTAACCTTTATATTTTTCACATTCAAAGTGCCCGTTGGCTCCGTTGAAGACGCATCCGTAGATTCATTGCTGATTACGGCATACTTATCGGCGGTTGCTGACGTCCCCCCTGTATAAAATGGATTGGCCACTTTGAAAGTCATAACAGCTGAGTAATATTGAGATAAACTATTTTGGTAAACACCTAATCAACAGCAAAGATAACAAACCCCGCCCTCCCCAAATGTTGATTTTTTGGGTATAATAAAAGAATATGCTATTTTTCCATTAAAGGAGGGCGACGGCCTTGGAATCAATGGTGACACGGGAGCAGATACAGGGCCTTGCTGATGAGATAAAAGAATATTTGCATGCGGGTGAGCCAGAGGACCTGAAATTGGTGCAGAAGGGGATGATGCTGTACCGACAAGGGCTGGTGACACAGTTGCAAATTTCAGACGGGGCGCTTACGGCGACAGTCCAGGATGTAACGCCGGCGCATGTTCGGCTTGATTTCATGTTTTTGGCTGGAAGTCATTGTACGTGTCCAGGAGAAGGATTGTGCCGTCATCAGTTGGCGGTGTTTTTCAGCGCTTACGCGAAGGTAGCCAGCATTGCGGATTGGATGGAAGAATGGCGCGAGCCTCTTTCGATGAAGAAGGAAGCGGCTGTCTGGGGGCTTGAGCGAGCGAAAGATTTAATGAAGGCGAATCGCGTGCTGGCACCGGATTATGACCGATGGGTGCAGTCGTTCGAGGCAAGCTTTGCAACACTGCTGGCTTCGAAAAAATATACTAGCCCGTATGCGTTAACAGAGTTGTTCGGGATTTATCAGCGCAGGCTTTCGGCAAGTGCGCCAGTTGAGCAGGAATGGCGGCTGTTATATGAGCTGATTGCGGCGGTGATGTCGCTTCAGATGCTGGCGAAGCTTAGTGACCGGCTCGGCCATGATCCGGGAACAGTGCATCGTACGTATCATCATTTGTTTCATAATCTATTGGATGAAGTGGAAGATTTGACGAAAAAAATTAGTGTCCAGGCACTGCCATTTGCTTTCCATGAGTTTATCGTGAAGTTGAAACAGGATACGTTCGGGCTTTTGACATGTACAACTGGTTTGGAAAATGAACGGATTTATATGTATCAGGTGTTGTGGCGCGGACTTTTTAAGAAGAAAGATTGGATGGAAGAGGAAATCGTCCGGATCCGGGAGGCAGTAAAGCAGCTTGAGGATGGGGATATCCCTCTTCCGTTAATGCTGGCTGCGATTCATATGTACTTCTTGCTTGAGGATGATGATCTGGCTCTAGAATTGATTGGGAATAATGAAGATTATATCATTGCGCCGTATATGGTGTATTGGATTGATGATCTGACAGAGTTAAAGTCGTGGAAGCGGGCACTTCCTTACATTGAGTTGTTTTTACAGAAGGGGCGCGGGTATTTGCAAGAATTGGGCGAATACCGGGGCTGTTCGGTATTTACAAGGAATTTGCTAAGGACGATTACGCCCTATTGCGCGGAAAATAACCGGCTGGATTTATATGAGCGAGCGCTGGTTGCAACTCTCCCCTATAGCTTTCCCGATTATGAGTATATGTTGTTTGAGCGCGGTCAATATGACCGCTGGGGCGAGCTGCAAGCGTTGGTCGGCTTGGATTTTTATGATTTGCCCAAGGACCGCGTGAAGGTAATTGAAAAGGAACGGCCCGAAGTACTATTGGGAATGCTCCACCAAACCGCACAGCGTGAAATTAACCAAAAAAACCGGGCAAGCTACCGAATGGCCGTAAAACATCTAAAAAAACTGCGCACGCTATACAAAAAACTCAAACGGGTCGATGACTGGGAATACTTCATCAAAGAACTACTCGAACGCACCAAACGGCTCCGCGCCTTCCACGAAGAATGCCAGCGGAGCAAACTGATTTAGATGCATTTTGGTGTCAGGCACCGCACGTGGACAAATTGCGATTTTGTCCACGTGGGGTGGACACCACTTAGATATATTTGTTTTTTTCATAGTTTATCTCGCACCTATTTTAAAGGAGCGTACACGCATGCTTAAAACTAGATTTTTAAAATTATTGATAATGAAATTAGCGGATGGTCGTTTTTTGCTTTGGGCCGAGGATGAACGCGGCCGAGAGCTCGAGCCTGATGTTTGGAAGAATCTTGTGTTCAGTACTCATGAGGAGAGTTTCTTCGGAACCATGCTTGATCATGAGACGGTAGACGGCTCCCAAGGTGTGGTCTTAACCGGCTGGCAACTCGTCTCTCTATTTGCCAAGGAGTCGTTCAACCGCTTTATTGAATGGGACTGGAATGAACAGGCGGAGATTTGCCTTGCAGCGGCAAATTCACTTTATGAGGCGATTTTGGCAAAAGACTGGCTACCTGACTTTTCGGTTTGGGAGCAAGACGGCTTTTGCTGGAAGCTTCCTGAACGAGTCAAAAGCGAATTCGCCCCTTCCTTTTGGGAGCAAGAAATGACAGATACGGGCAGCCCGAAAGCCTGTGCGTACATTACTGATTTATTTAACAGCGCCCTTGACTGCTATTTAACACGGAATACTGCGATGAAGGAACTGTTTCAGCCAAAGCTTGATCTATTAAAAAAGCAAACCATTTCCGGTGCCGAACTGGCGCGGTATTTTGACGAAGAAAGCTGGCTTGAGTGGGTTGGAATTAAAGAAAACGATACGCCCTTTACCATCGGCTTGCGCCTGGATGAACCGGCCGATGGTGAAGGCGACTGGTCGCTGGATGTGTTTTTGCGTAGTAAAAAAAATCCTGATGACCTGTTCGATGCGGAAGATGTCAAACGGATTCCGAGAAAATGGCATCCATTTTTAGATAAGGTTGACCGTGAGGTGGCGCGCTGGCTGCGATTGTTTCCATGGCTTGGTGATGGCGACAATGCGGCCTTGAAGTCAAAGCTTTCGGAGGAAGAAGCATGGATGTTTTTAACCGAGGCGAGTGAAACCTTACTTGCGCTGGATGTTGAGATCCTCCTTCCTTCCTGGTGGCAGGCAATGAAAAATGCCAACCTCAAGGTGAAGGCGTCGTTAAAAGGAACTTCTAGCCACCGTCCTTCCTTTGTCGGGCTTCAGGCGATGCTCGACTTCAACTGGCGCTTTTCAATGAACGGGGTGGACCTTTCCGAGGACGAATTTCGCAAACTAGTCGAGGAAAAAAGGCGGCTTGTTTTTGTGCGCGGCCGCTGGGTGAAGCTTGATCCACAGTTTATTCGGCATATTCAGGAGTTGATGAAGCAGGCTGAAAAAGAAGGGCTGCATGTCCGGGATTTACTTGAGCAGGAACTGGTTGAAGCCCCTGATGAAACAGAAGATGAACTGGAAAACACAAAAGCATTTGCCAAAATTCAAATCGAGTTGAACCAGCAATGGCGGAAAATGATGAAACAGCTAACCGAAATGCACGAAATCCCACTTGCACCTGTTCCATCCGGGCTGCACGGCGAACTGCGCCCCTATCAACAGCTGGGAATGAGCTGGCTTTGGTTTTTAAGACAGTACGGTTTCGGCGCCGTGCTCGCTGACGATATGGGTCTCGGTAAAACGATCCAGCTCATCTCCTACCTGCTAAAGGTGAAGGAACAGGAAACGGGGGCACCTACTGGCGAGGAGCAGCATACGGCAGTGGTGCCTGACACCAAACGCAGAAATAGCGATGCAAAACTTCCAACAACAGCCGCTCTGATTATCTGCCCTACATCTGTTCTCGGAAACTGGCAGAAAGAGTTAGAGAAGTTTGCACCGGAGCTAAACGTATACTTGCATTATGGAGCAAACCGCTTGAAAGGGGAAAGTTTTGCAAAAGAAGTTCAGGAGGCTGATGTGGTGCTCACCTCCTATGGTCTCAGCCATCTCGATTCAGATGAGCTCGATTCATTTTTTTGGAATACAGTTGCTATTGACGAAGCACAAAATATTAAGAACGCCCAAACAAAGCAATCAAAAGCTATTCGCAAGTTCCGCGGTCGCCATCACATCGCCTTGACTGGAACACCGATGGAGAACCGCCTGGCCGAGTTGTGGTCCATTTTTGATTTTACCAACCACGGCTATCTTGGCAGCTTAGGCCAGTTCCAAAAGCGCTTTATTATTCCAATTGAAAAAGAGGAGAAAAAGGAAAAAATTCAGCAGCTGCAATCGCTGATCCGACCTTTCTTGCTGCGACGGACTAAAAAGGATGAGGAAGTAGCCCTCAACTTGCCTGATAAGCTGGAGCAAAAAGAATACATTCCGCTCACCGCGGAACAGGCATCCTTGTATGAGCAACTGGTTCAAGATATGTTTGCCGAAATTGAAAAACTGTCCAGCTTTGAACGCAGGGGATTAATTTTACAAATGCTGGGCCGCTTAAAACAGCTGTGCAACCACCCCGCCCTTTATTTAAAGGAAAAAGTTGACGAAAATCAACTTCTGGAGCGCTCCAATAAGCTTGAAAAGCTGGTCGAGCTGGTAGACGCAGTATTAGACCAAGGAGAAAGCTGCCTGATTTTCACGCAATATATTGAGATGGGCGAAATGATTCGGACCGTAATGAAGAAGAAGTTTGGCCTGGATGTGCCATTTTTAAATGGGAGTGTATCAAAGACACATCGTGACGGAATGATTGAACGATTCCAAAAGGGTGACTTTCCAATATTCCTACTATCGTTAAAAGCCGGAGGAACCGGTCTGAATCTGACCGCCGCCAACCATGTGATCCATTACGATCGCTGGTGGAATCCAGCCGTGGAAAACCAAGCAACAGACCGTGCCTACCGCATCGGCCAATCCCGCTTCGTCCACGTGCACAAACTAATCTGCACCGGCACACTCGAAGAAAAAATCGACGCCATGCTCGAAAAAAAACAACACCTCAACGACCAAATCATCCAAAGCGAAACTTGGATCACCGAACTTTCCACCGAAGAACTCAAAGAATTGGTGGGGTTTCATTAATGGTGTTTGGGTGTCAGGCACCGCTCGTGGACAAAACGCGATTTTGTCCATCTGGGGTGGACAGTGGTTGATAGCCACTGTTTTTTTGTTTGGTTCTGTTATTGTTCATTGTTGAGTTTCAGCAGGTTACTCACTTATCAGAAGAATTCCGCTTATTTTGAAAAAATAGCGGTTAGACAGAGAAATAGGCGGAGGTTTTAC
>NZ_BCUZ01000132.1 GCF_001591485.1 Neobacillus fumarioli NBRC 102428
AAAAGGGGATAAAAAATGGATTAGATCGAGATTTTTACTTCTGCATTCATTCCAGGCAATACTTTCGAGGATGGACTTTGAATCGAAATTTTAACAGGTACTTTTTGGGTTACTTTTGTATAAGTGCCGCTTGAATTTTGCGACGGCAAAGCGGAAAATAGTGAATTTGTCGCATAGCCTATCTCCTGAACTTTTCCATTAAACACGGTTCCAGAATCCCCGTCTACAGTAATATCAACACTATCCCCAACCTCAATCTTTTTCAAATCATTTTCATCGATATTGGCAGTAATATACAAATTACTCATATCGGCTGTTTGGGCTAAAACTTGACCAGCCTGTACCATTTGATTCGATTTTGCTTCATTTTTGATAATGGTTCCTGCTACTAAACTGTCTATAGACATCCCTTGACTACCATTTGATATTTTGCCCAATTCTTCATTACTAGAAACAGTTGCCCCTTCTTTTCCGTCCCAATTTGTCAAAATTCCTGAAGCTGGTGCGATCACCTGATGGATATCTGCTGATACAACCGCATCATCTGTTTGCACGTAATTCTTATTCTCATAAAAGATAAAAGCGCCAGCAGCAATTAGTCCTACTACTACGACCATACCTATAATATTGATCAAGATGATCCGAGTTTTACTCATTCATTAATCTCTCCTATCATTTCAAATGATTATGCTGATGTTTTTGGTGTTTCCTGCTCTTTTGGTGATGGCAGGAGCATTCGGGTTTGTTTTTGAACAAGCGCCCTCCCTTTTCCTGTCAATGCTTTCCCAATCGAGCCAATTAGCATAATGATGCTTAAAACAAGCAAAATGGTAAACAAATGATGATATGCACCTAATACGGCAGACTTTTTCGCATTCGCCACAAGTTGATATACTACTGCACTTTTTGCATCGGTTAAGGACATATGATTTTCCATAAAAGAATGGATTAATTTTGTCATTTCCCATTTAAATTCTGAACTGTTTGGGTCAAGATGTCCTCTGATGTCCTCATAATTGGCCGCATTTTGTACCGTTAAAAACCAGCCAATCACGGGTGAAGCAACCGCCCCAACAAAATTCCGAATGGAGTGAAGTGTCGTTGACCTCATGGCTGCCTGATGGATGTCACCTGCCAGTGCTGTTCCAAGAGCACCGGCAACAAGCGTCATACTGATCCCGGCACCTAGGCAGGCAACTTCGAAGTATAGGGTTGTTAAAGAAGTTTCCGGGCCTATTACTCTCCATTTCATGCTTACAAATAAAACAATTAGTGAGCCAATGATACCGAGTATACCGGCCCCTAATTTATCGTAAAAAATCGTTTTAAATATGGCAGTAAATACAATCCCAACAAAGAACCACAAATAAAAATGACTTAAATATACAAACGGCAAGTCCATGTTATTTCGTAAAAATCCGTTGATCCCGGCTAGTGAAACGACCAGAGAAGCATGGGATGTTACAGCCATAATCGTTCCTGAAATAGGTTTCGCTGCTTTTAAAGACTTAAATGGAACGATTGGTGTTTTGGCTTTTAAGTCCACATATATGAACAAAATGACCAACATGAATCCAACAAGAAGGAATGGCCAAACATAAACGGAAGTAATGCCTTTTTCCACCAAGTTGCATAACGGAAAGGCTAACACGGCCATGATCAATGTCAGCAAAAATACTCCTGTTTTATCGATCGGACTATGATCATGCTCATGCACGTTTTTCGGCAATGTTAAAAAACCAATGATTAAGCATAAGACAGATGATACGACATTTAATATAAATAACCAGCGCCATGCATCGACCCTTAATGAAATGGAACCAAATAAAGCTCCAATCGCACTTGCTCCAAATAATCCTGTTATGACCATAAACAAAAATGTATTTCGGATGGCATTTGGAAAGGATCTCAAACTAACCGGCAAGATGGTTAAGAACAGCATTCCCGCACTCAACCCTTGAATGACTCTCCCTATAGTTAAAATGACCAAACCGGAAGATAAAGTAGAAACAATTGAGCCACATAAGAAAATAAATATAAACAATAAATAATTTCTTCTTAACCCAAATTTCCTGGTGAGTAACGGGCCGAAGGGCACTCCAAGCGCAAACGCCAAATTCGACAGTGTTAATGGTATCAGTAAATGATTCGAACCGATTTCAAGTACGTTTTGGATAATACCTTGGTTTAAAATATACGACAGATTAGAAAAATACTGTGGTCCAATTCTAAGGATGGTTAAGGCCGATATAATCAAATATTGCGGGACAGCAATCTTTTCGCTTTCTGAAGCCGATGAATTCAACTTCTGACTCATTCATTTTCCTCCTTTCATCTTTTGAAAATGATTGTATTGAAGTTATCTCTATATATTGCATAGCACAAGTTGTATTATACAATATATATTTAAAAAATCATAGAGGTTTTTGAAGTGAAAAAATTATCATAGAAAAAAGATTGCTGCATCCCTATTAGACGGTTTTATTGCCCGTAAGGAAGAAAAAGGGGCTCGAACGGTAAAAGAAATTTTACTAGTGACTGATAAAAAAACTTGTGACAGCTTGTCACAAGTCTTTTTTCAAAAGAATTATTTATTATGTTGTTTAAAATCTTGATTTAAGCGTATTAAGTTTTTTTCCAATTGTTTCAGTTCTTCCGTCGACCAGTTTTTTAGTGCTTCCGAATAAAAATCATAGCGGGCTTTTTGTACAATTTGAAGGATATCTTGTCCTTTTTTTGTGATTTCAATCAGGCTAATCCTTCCGTTTTCCGGGGCTGGGTATCGTTTGATATATTGTTTAGATTCTAAAACACCCACCTGCCTGCTCGCAGTTGATATATTTAACATTAATGTATCAGCAATCACATTAATGGCCAGCGGTCCTTTTTCATTAAGCTCGCTTAATATGAGATATTCGGAACGATCCAGCTTGCCCAGCTTTGGGCTGTAAGCTGTTGTCAGCCGTACCAACAAGGCAATTTCATATTCAATCGATTGAAGTGAGTCGAGATTCAAAGACCTTCCCCCTATAAAGCAAGATTATTTACCATTATATCATAGTGGGAAATTTTTATTAGGCATAAAAGACAAAAAACCATAGTTACGAAACACTATGGTTTTTGCTGAATTAATAAGCCAAGCTGAATAATCCTTTAATATGTGATAAGTAACGAACATTACTTGCTTCTTTCATTAATGAAGCTGGAAGTCCTTTTAGCTGAGTTGCGTTGGCACCAATTGTAGCAACGGCATCTTTTCGTCCAAGGCTTGCAAGGGTTCCGGAGTTCACTTGTGTAAACTCTTTAAGGGATTTATTTTCCAAGAACGCATAGACGTTATATCCTGTTTGTTCTCCCATTTGCCATGCAATTTGTGCAGTTGGCGGGAATGGACGTCCATCTGGGCCAAAGACAACAGCACTGTCACCAACAACAAACACATCTTTATGGGAAGTAGATTGCAGGTATTCGTTAACAGTTGCACGGCCGCGATTTACTTCAAGGCCAGATTCTGCTACAAGCGGATTGCCTTGGACACCGCCAGTCCAAACGAACGTATTGGCAACAATTTTTTGTCCATCTTTTAGTTCAATCACATTGCCTTCTACTTTTGTTACAGGAAGACCTGTTAAGAATTGAACACCACGTGCTTCGAGGCTTGTAGTTGCACGCTCGATTAATTCATCTGGCAATACCGGTAAAATTTTCGGACCTGCTTCAACTAGAAGAAGTTTTACTTCTTTAGGATCCACACCATAATTTCTTGCAAGTGTCGGCATCATATCCGCAATTTCGCCAACAAGTTCAACACCCGTTAAACCGCCGCCTCCAATGACAATTGTTGCATCTGCTGCATCTTTTGTTTGTGCATATTTACGAATATGCTCTTCAATATGATGATAAATGCGATTAGCATCATCTGCTGATTTTAATACCATGCTATTCTCTTCTAATCCCGGGATACCAAAGTAAGCTGTGATACTTCCTAATGCTACAACTAGCGCATCATACGTTAAAGAAGAGCCATCAGAAAGTTTCACTTCTTTTTGATCCACTGAGAATGATTCAACTGTTGCAATTTTAAGATTGATATCTTTTCCTTTGAAAAGTTTCGTTAATGGCATTGCAATAGCTTGCTCGGAAACATTTCCTGCTGCTAGGCGATGCAGTTCAGTAATAATTTGGTGTGTTGGGTATTTATTTACAACCGTAACTTCTGCTTGATCTTTATTTAAATATTTACGAACATTAATTGCGGCTAACAGTCCGCCATAACCGGCACCTAATATAACAACTTTCTTAGACATAAGATCTCCCCCGTCCTAATGGATGTAATGTTTAAATTATTTGCTTGAACGTTGTCCGGAAATTTCAAGATAAGCGCTTAAGAAACGGAAAAGTTTTTGGGCTTGCGGGTCTTTAATCATTTTGAGCAGTCCAAAAAGACCGATGACTTCATTGCTTTCTTCAGCACGGTCTTTCGCTTCGATCACAGTAGCAGCAATTTGCTTTACAGTATCTTTAACGGGTTCTACAATTTCTTGAATGGCTCCAACTGTATCATTTTTCAATACTTCATCAGTTGCAACAGCTTGGGCAAAGTTATATGACTTCGTTAACAAATTCACAAGCTCAGTCAGTTTGGGAAGCTGTTCAACCAAAGTTGTTAATGAATCCTGAACTTCGGGTTTTAATAACTGGTCAAGCACGTCAAGTTTTTCTTGTTTCAATTCTTCTTCAGTCTTTGGTCTATCCATAACTTCTAACATGTTGAAATCCCCTTTCTTGTCCGAAAAATTTTCTACCGTTTCAAATCTCTAAAAAAAATTACGAATAATTTTATTTACCATGTGAAATGATAAACTAATTATCTATTTTTTTCAAGAGGATTGCTTGAGTTTTAATATTCAAGATTCTTCCTTTCACGCTAATCAGCCCCTAATAATTATAGTAAAAAAATATTGATTCTATCCTAGTTTAATGTTTTAATATAATGTTATATTTTTTCATAAATTTTGCGGGCTAAAATATTGAATTATCTAATATTTTTTTGTATATTTTAAGTGCTGTTAGCACTCGTTAGTATCGAGTGCTAACAAAAAATGTTTTAGTGGTACATTACTTTTGAATCCTTAAGGGTGTTCTATTTTATGACTTAATTGAATTCACATTAGACGGAGGTATCGTTAATGGAAAAACGAGCAATCATTTATTGTGAAAATCAATTTGGGACCATGGATGGAAAGACCGCAAACGGGCTAATACGCGACCCTGGATATTATCAGATTGTTGCTGTGATCGACAGCACGAAAGCCGGAAAAGATGCAGGTGAGTACCTGGACAAGAAACGAAACGGGATTCCAATCTGTACCAATCTGGAGGAAGCGATAGCGGTTTCAAAAGTAAGACCACAGTATTTTATTTTTGGCATTGCTCCTTCCAATGCTTTTTTGCAAGCAGGTGAAAGAGAGATCATAAAGAAGGCAATAGAAGCAGAAATGAATATCATCAACCCGCTTCAGGAATTCCTAACGGAGGATGAAGAAATGGTTGAATATGCGAAGAAGCATGGAGTAACGATCCATGATATTCGTAAACCAAAACCGAAGAAAGAGTGGAAAATGTTCTCCGGGAGAATTCTCCAAATTGAAACCCCGATTGTTGCGGTACTGGGTACAGATGGCGCCTGCGGTAAACGGACAACCGCTATGATGGTGGAAAAAGAATTAAAACGAAGAGGTTTTCGAACTACTTTTATTGCCACAGGCCAAACAGGATTAATACAAGGAGCCTCATATGGGCTTGCCGTTGATGCTTTTCCAATGCAATATGTGATTGGTGAATTAGAAAACGAAATCATGAAGGCCTACAAAAACGAAAAACCTGATGTCATCCTAGTGGAAGGACAGGGAGCATTAAGCCACCCTGCATATGCCAGCTCTTGCAGTATATTAAAAGGAACACGGCCAAAAGCGGTGATTTTACAGCATCCGCCAAAAAGAAAAGCTTTAGGGGATTTTCCTTTTATGAACATGCCTTCACTTCGAAGTGAGTTGGAACTCATTGAATATTTTGGTCAGACAAAGGTCATCGCAATCACCCTAAATCATGAAGACATGACGGAACAGGAAATTGAAAGAACAATCCTCGAATATGAGCAGCAATTCCAATTACCGGTTACAGATGTTTTAATAAAAGGGCCTGAAAAAGTGGCAGACAGCATTATTGAATTTTTCCCTTCTTTAAAGCAAAAACAGAAAGAGATGTTAGGAATGGTCGCCATATGACCAGTAACATCACTCCAAGAATTGAAATTAACCTGCAAAAGATTCGCCATAATGCCAAAGTATTAAAGAAATTATATGGCGAAAAAGGGATTCAGATTACAGGAGTTGTCAAAGGGGTCAGTGCCAATCTTGAAGTAGCAAGAACGTTAGTGGAAGCGGGGATTACTAGTCTAGCTGATTCAAAGATTGCCAACATCAAAAAAATGAAAACGTCCGGATTAAAAGCTAAGTTTATGTTATTGCGGACACCTGCTCTAAGTGAAGTAAAGCAGGTGGTTGAGTTTGCTGATATCAGTATGAATACAGAACTTGAAATTATTCAGGCTCTGTCAGCAGAAGCGATCAGACAAAACAAAATACACTCCATTATCATAATGGTAGAAATGGGTGACTTAAGAGAGGGAATTTTAAAGGAAGATGCTCCTTCCTTTATTCGTGAAGTGTTAAAGCTGCCAGGAATCCAACTGGCCGGTATTGGAACTAACTTCGCCTGCTTTGGAGGAGTTATTCCAACAGAGAAAAAGATGCAGGAGTTCTCCGACTTTGTCAGCGAGATTCAACAGGAATTTCATATAAAGCTGCCCATCGTTTCTGGAGGAAACTCTGCAAATTATACTTGGCTAATGAAAACCAATGATATAGGGTTGGTAAATAATATTCGCATTGGGGAATCTATTCTGTTGGGACGAGATCCTGCTTCAGGAAAAATAATCCCTGGACTATATCCTGATGCTTTTTGCTTCTTTGCGGAAATCATTGAATCGAAACTCAAACCATCTGTCTCATCAGGAATTAGAGGAAGAAATGCATTTGGTGAAAGTGTGTCCTTTGAAGACCGTGGTTTGATAAGACGGGCAATTGCTGGGGTTGGAAGGCAGGATGTATGGGTCCCGGGTTTAACCCCTTTGCTTCCTGTTGAAATTTTGGGCGCAAGCAGCGACCACATCATCCTAAATACAAAGCATATTCCCATGAAACCTGGCGATGAAGTTGCGTTTTCTCTCAATTACGGAGCTTTACTTTCTATCATGACATCGCCATATGCGCACAAAAAATACTTACACCAATCATCTGAAAAGTGTGACTCTTTAAAAAAGACATCGGCCTAGATTGAAATTTTCATATCCTTCAACCCCGATTTTTTGTAA
>NZ_BCUZ01000133.1 GCF_001591485.1 Neobacillus fumarioli NBRC 102428
TTTCAATAATTTTCGTTTGACTAATATACTAGTTTCATATATTATTAATTCGAGATAATTATTAAAAAAGAAAAGGGGATTTATGATAGATGAACATTTTAGTTGTAAAAGCCAATAACCGTCCAGCCTCAGAAGCTGTCTCAAGTAAAATGTATGAAACCTTTATGGAAAAGGTAAAAGGGGTAAATGTCAAAACCTATGATGTGTTTGCCGAAGATATGCCTTATTTTGGCCAAGATTTATTCAATGCTTTTGCAAAAATGCAAGCAGGTGAAGAGTTGCCAGATGTAGAACAGCGGATTTTAGCGGCAAAACAAAAAGCAATGGATGCATTTAAAGCTGCAGATGTCGTTGTCATTATCTTCCCGTTATGGAACTTAACCATTCCGGCGAAATTACAAACCTTTATCGACTATGTCTATGCATCAGGCTTCACCTTTAAATATGATGAAAACGGCCAATTGGTAGGCTTAATGAAGGACAAGAAATTTGTTGTCCTCAGCGCCCGCGGCGGCATTTACTCCACACCGGAAACGGCTCCATTAGAAATGGCCGCTACGTATATCAAAAACGTAGTTGGCGGCGTATTTGGGATGGAACTGATCGATGAAGTCATCATCGAAGGCCACAATGCGGCTCCAGATCAAGCTGAAACCATCATTGCAAATGGCCTTGAGAGAGTGGCAGAAGTGGCAAAATCTTTATCGGCCATGACAGTGTAACGAAAGTTTAAGAAAAGGAGTGTTACCTTGGTAACACTACTTTTCTTAATAGTTAAAAAAATCAGAAAACAATATTGACAAATAAGAAAAAATGGACTATTTTTAAATTAATCCATTACTTCACAGATCCCTCCACCATTCCGCATCAAGATTCACTCAAATATGTAAGCGCTCTATCATTCTAGTGTTCATCTATTTTTATAGTGGTATATACCATTGGAAAGTAAGTAAAAGATCATATAAAATAGAAATTAATAAATTTTTTTCCAAATAGGAGATTTTTAGATGACCAGAATGATAAAAGATGATGACACGACTCCTTTTTATAAACAATTAAAGGAGAAAATTCTCAATGATATCGAAACTGGGAAATTGAAACATGGGGACAAGCTTCCGTCAGAACGGGAGTTAGCCGAGCAATTTGGAATCAGCCGGATGACTGCAAGACATACACTGTCCATTTTAGAAAGGGAAGGGGTGGTGGAACGGCGGGTAGGAGCCGGAACCTTTCTGAAGAATAACAAAATCCAAATGGACTTTATCACCTTTAATAGTTTTACACGAAATATGCTGAATAAGGGGTTGACCCCCAGCACTCAGGTTCTGTCCATTCGGAAAATTAACGCCAAGCCGGTTTTGGCCAATCAATTAAAGCTGCCGGTCGGCGAGGAAATGGTTGTGATTAAACGTCTTCGTTTAGTGAATGATTTGCCCATTTCGATTGAAGAATCCTTTCTTCAAGATCAACTTGTTCCAAATATTGAAAACTTCATCAAAGACAATGTATCACTCTATCAAATATTGGAAAATGAATATGGAATCGTCCTTGTTAAAGCAAAGGAGCATATGCAGGTGACCTTCTCAGAAGAAGGAGATAGCAAACTTCTCAAAATCCGTACAGAAAGTCCATGCATCTTCCAGGAGGCCGTAGCCTTTGACCGGAATGACCGGGAGATTGAATTCTCTACATCTTTGACAAGAAGTGATATTGTTAAATTTTACTCGGAACTGAATTTGCAATAAATTCAGTTCTAAACAAAATGGTATATACCATTAGGGGGATGAATCATGAGAGTCATCGGTGTTGGTGATAATGTTGTTGATAAATATTTGTATAAAAAAACGATGTATCCGGGTGGAAATGCCCTGAACTTTAGTGTTTACGCTAAGCAGCTGGGAGTGGAATCCGCCCATCTTGGTGTTTTCGGCAATGATCGGGCGGCCGAACATATTATCAAAACGATGAAAAGTTTGCATTCTGATATTTCCCGTTGCCGGCAGTATCACGGTGAAAATGGTTATGCCGAAGTTGACTTAGTGGATGGGGATCGTGTTTTCATTGGCGGAAATGGCGGCGGCGTTCAAAAGGATCACCCCATTGTTCTCTCGAAAGAAGACTTGGACTATATCAAAACCTTTGAAATGGTTCATACCAGTATCTATAGCAGAATCGAGCCGGAATTGCCCAAATTGAAAGATACAGGAATTCTTGTTTCTTACGATTTTTCCTCGGATTACACTGATGAAATGTTAAAACGTACCAGCAAGTATGTAGATGTCAGTTTATTATCCTGCGGGCATCTGTCAGTTGATGAGACAGAGAATCTATTAAAACGTGTTGCGAGTTTTGGCAGCCAACTGGTCATAGGAACATTGGGTTCCCGCGGTTCCATTGTTTATGATGGCAGGAGTTTTTATCGCCAAGAACCGCACGATGTGAAACCAATGGATACATTGGGCGCCGGCAACACCCCAATATCGTCATCAAGATGGATGCGGTTGCCGATGAACCCATTAAAGACAAACTCCGCGTCATCCTCGGCGGCTCCGATGTACCGGACATTATGTTTTCTTGGTCAGGTGAATTTGCCCGGAAATTCGTTCGTGCGGGGGCAGCCTTGGATTTAACTCCATACTTAAATAGGGATTCGGCATGGAAGAACAGCTTCATTCCGGCATCTCTTCAGCCATTTGAGTCTGACGGGAAAGAGTACGGCATCCCGCTTCGATTTAATGGCAAGTTCTTTGTTTACAATAACTCCATTTTTGAAAAATATCATCTGAAAGAGCCCAAGACATGGGATGAATTTACCCAAAAATTAAAAACCTTGAAACAAAAAGATAGTGGTAGCTGTAGTTTAAGACAAGGATATGTGGGGGTGACCTTCATATCTGAAGGAAGTCCGCGGCAAACTTCCGCCCTGAAGAACACGAAACCAAGGATTGAAACGTTCGACATAATCTGGAACCGCCGTCCACGTACGTACGGTGGTTAGTCTCCTCCCACTATCTCGATTTGCAGCATGCTAAGCAGAACCTATGATCCCCAAAAAAACCTCTAAAATATTTCAATTGCCCTAGCTGTAATATTGCTTTCCTTTTTAAATACAATTGAATAAAAGAAGTGCCTGTATTTTTTAAAAACTATTATAAGGAGTAATCGATCATGATGCTGCATGAGTTATTAACGGAAAAAACCATTCAAATTCAATCACAAGCAGACAATTGGGAAGAGGCGATTGTTGCAGCTTCCAGACCTTTAGTGGAACAAGATTGTATTACGGGTGGATATGTGGCGGCGATGATTCATAATGTCAAGAAATTGGGTCCTTACATTGTCATCGTTCCGCATATCGCGATTGCCCATGCCCGGCCGGACCAGGGGGTTCATCAATTAAGCATGAGCATGCTCTGCCTTGAACATCCTGTGAGCTTTTCGGAAAAAGAAGAACATCAGGTCCGGCTCGTGATCGTGCTGGCTGCAGTCGACCATGAAAGCCATTTGCAAGCCTTATCCCAGTTGGCCGCCCTTCTTTCGGAAGCAGACAAAATAGAAAAAATCATGGCTGCATCATCCGTAAAGGAGGTGATGCCACTTTTGCAAAGTTTGGCAGATTCATAGAAGGGAGGTGAGATTTTGTGCGGATTTTAGCCGTATGCGGGATGGGGTTTGGCAGCAGTATGGTACTGAGGATGACGATTGAAGCGGTTTTAAAGGAAACCGGCATCGATGCAAGTGTTGCAACATCGGATATCAGCTCCGCCAAGTCGGAGAGGGCAGACCTCATTGTCACTTCAGCAGAGTTTTCCGAGTTGTTGTTAGGGATGAATATCCCCATCGTCACTGTAAAGAATTATGTCGATCGTCAAGAGATGAAGGAGAAGCTGATTCCGGTGCTAAATAATAAGGGGGCGTAAACGATGGCTGTATTGCATTTTATCGTTGATGAAATTTTAAGCAATGCTGCAATACTTGTTGGTTTCATAGCTCTGATCGGTTTACTGGCATTGAAGAAATCAATTAGTGATATCGTGACCGGAACCATTAAGACGATTGTCGGCTTTTTAATTCTCGGAGCTGGTGCCCGAATTATCATTGGTGCATTAAACCCACTCGGCGCCATGGTGCAGTCGGCGTTCCACCTTCACGGAGTGGTGCCGACAAATGAAGCGATTGTAGCCATTGCCCAAAAAAGCTTTGGCGCGCAAACCGCGATGATCATGGCACTGGGTTTTGTCGTTAATCTGCTTCTGGCCCGCTTCACACCCGCTAAGTTTATCTTTTTAACTGGTCATCATTTATTCTTTATGGCAACTGTTTTAGCGGTGGTGTTGGGCAGTGCGGGAATAAGCGGTGTCCACCAGGCGATCCTGGGCGCTATTTTCCTCGGCACGGTCAGCACGATGATGCCGGCACTTGTTCATCCATTTATGAAGAAAGTAACCGGCGGTGCACCGTTTGCTCTGGGGCATTTTAATACATTAGGTTATATCGTTTCGGCTCTCGTTGGAAAAGTTGTTGGGAAAAGCAGTCGGACAACAGAAGAAATCAAAGTACCGAAGAATCTCGGATTTCTGCGTGATTCCCTTATCATGACAACATTAACGATGGTGGTTATGTATTTGATTCTTGCTATTATCGCAGGACCAAGTGCGCTTAAGCCATTTGCAGGCCGGACAAATTATATTGTTTATGTCGTCATGCAGGCGCTTACCTTTGGTGCTGGCATTGCGGTTGTTCTCATGGGTGTTCGAATGATTCTTGCAGAACTTGTTCCTGCTTTCCAAGGCATTGCCAATAAAATTGTGCCCAATGCACTGCCGGCACTGGACTGCCCAACAACCTTTACATTTGCACCAACTGCTGTGATTGTCGGCTTTATTTCAAGTTTAATCGGCGGTTTGATTGGGATGTTTTTCATGGGGCCGCTCGGTCTGGCTTTCATTATTCCCGGTATGGTGCCACATTTCTTTGACGGCGGTACGGCCGGCGTCTTCGGCAATGCGACTGGCGGACGCCGCGGTGCGGTGATCGGTGCGCTAATTAATGGATTTTTGATCACATTGATTCCGGCTTTGCTGTTATCCTTCCTCGGGTCGCTCGGCTTGTCCAATACAACTTTCGGCGACACGGACTTTGGCTGGGTCGGAATCTTGGCTGGAGCTTTAGCCAAGCTTGGGGTCGCTGGTTTCTATATTTTAACGATCGTGGTGTGCGGCATCTTTATGGTGATTACGAGTTTGGTGTCGGTGAAGACGAATAGGTAGGAAGTTATTGAAGTGGGAATGAGGGGAAGTGTGAGTTGCACTTCTCTTTTTTCTTGATGAACCCCAGAACCCGAGAGCCTATCCAAGGATTTGGGGTTCATCACCCTGATGAAGCCCAAACGCCACTGAGTTCACCCAAGGGCATGTTCTTCATAGGACCGATGAAGCCCAAACCTCATTGAGTCCCCCCAGAGATTTGTCCTTCATCGGATTGGTGAAGCTTAAAACCCTAAGAACCCGCCCACGGATTTGTCCTTCATCGACTTGATGAAACCCAAAACTCAAACCCCTCACCAGAGATTTGTTCTTCATCGCCCTGATGAAGGCCAAAACCCACTAATCCCACACAAGGATATGTACTTCAAAGGCGCGATGAAGCCCAAATCCTATTAAGCCCACTCAGAGATTTGTCCTTCATCGGCTTGATGAAGCCCAAAACCCAAAACCACTAACCAAAGATTTGGGTTTCATTAACCAGATGAAGGCCATTTTTCAAACTTTAAAAGTTGTGCACTGCCTAAAATCTGGAACTGGGTTTCAAATATAATGAAGTATGCTCCTAAAATATGTATAGCTTAGATCGTGCCAATTGAATTGTTTAAAATCTATAATGCTATTAATGGAACTTTTAATATTTTACGAAAAGTTATGCAGGATAAATGGCAGCGAATAGAGAATTCGACAGTATTAGATTCGACGATCTTATAACTATTTTTCTAAAAATGTTATTCCAATATTAGGCAAATCCAGCAGGACTAAAAATCGTTTGGTCTAATTCCTTACCTTTCCAACTATTATTTAATAGTCTTTCATTTTGAATAAAAAGGATGGAAAATGATGAGTCTTTTGAAAAAGTTTAATAGTAAACTAAAAGGATTTACCAATGCTGTCTTCCGCTTCCCGCTTACGACTCTGTTTCTAGTGGCTGCCGCTGTGATGAATGCTTATGCCATCAACACTGGACAGAATCATTCGAAATGGCTCTTAACTTTTGTCGTTGGCGCCTTTCTTAGTGCTGTATTTCAGGCAATCTATGAACGGTTTTTCTCCAAGGTTTTGGCTCGTGTTATGTTAATGGGTATAGCCGCTTTACTGACGGCTGGATATTATCTCATTATAATGTCTGCTCCTGAATTGAGCATAGAAACACAAATTCGAACGGCGGTTTCTTTGTTTGCCCTCTTTATTGCCTTCATCTGGGTTCCTGCCATCAAAAGCAACATCAGTTTCAATAAGAACTTTATGATTGCCTTTAAATCTTTTTTCCATTCCCTGTTCTTCTCGGTGATCATCTTCATAGGCGTATGGATCATCCTTATTGCCGCCGACATGTTGATTTTTCCTGTTGACAGCAAGAGCTATCTTCATGTGGCGAATATTGTATTCAACTGCATTCGTTATCATTTTTTTATCCCTATCAGAAATCGACGCATTTGGCTGGATTTTATTATTTTTCAGCATATGGTTTTTCACAAGGGCATTTTTAAGCATATTCGTCTGGCTTATTCGGCTGACGGTGAAAGTATCCACTGGAGGCACAATGGAAACGGCGGCGAACATAATCAGCATCCCGGCAATGACCCCATTTTTTTGTACAGGCAAAAAGCTTAGCAAAACCCCCGCAATAGCAGCGTAAATCCCAAATAAAATGACAAATCAGACGGAGATTCATACGGGCGGCCATGGAACCGAAACGATTTGCGAGATGAAGAAGGCGGGGGAAACGTATGCTTTGTTCAATGATCAGCAGAATCAAATCATTTTAACGGAGAAAAATGGCGGTGAGCTGATCCGCTTTAACACACAAGAAATCTTCGACCGGTTTAAAGACTATAGTTCCGCTGAGAAGCAAATGACAGCAACTGAAGCCACCTTTACAAAGGAAAATGACCAGGCCAGGTTGACGATTGTCGTGCAAGATGCAGAGGTGGAAAAGCAGAAACAACGGATTAATAACGCGATGTTATATGTTTTTGTGGAGGTTAAATAGGAGCAATATCTTAGCTTTGAGTGATAGGATCTGATTTATATTGCCTGGAGCTTTGTTTTTGGCTTCGGGGGGATGAGAACTCTTCGTAACGCCGGAATTGCCCCGGTTTTGTAAGCTTCGGTTGATAAGAAGGATTCATAACACCTGACTCCCCCAGTTTTAGGAGAAT
>NZ_BCUZ01000134.1 GCF_001591485.1 Neobacillus fumarioli NBRC 102428
TTATGCATTTAAAGATGCCGACGGCGGAAGAACACCACACTCTTATTTGCCATTTGTTTTTTCAGCTTATTTTGTTACAGTTGGCTGTATTTACTCGCCAAAGCTCCATCTGTTTGGGGTATTGCTCGGACCGGTGTGGCTTTCGATGCTGTTTGTAATCCCTGGTTTAGCCGTCGGATGGATCGTTCAAGCCATCGTCATAAAGATAACGAACTGAACGAAGATTCGAAAAAAGCCCCAGAGTATAAAACTCAAGGGGCTGAGGTTTAATCATGATAAAAAGTTTCAGGGATTGGCCCAAATGTCCGCTTATGATAGAGAAGCGGAATTTTTGTTTCACTTTGAATGTCGATCACTTCCCCGATCAAAACCGTATGGTCACCTGCTTCAACCGTTTTAAACGTTCGGCATTGCAAGACTCCGGCCGTACCCAAAATAATAGGGAGATAATGTTCAGAAAACTTCCATTCACAATTGGCAAAACGGTTAGTACCTTTCATGGCGAATAGCGAGCAAATGTCACTTTGATCTCCTGCTAAAACATGGACAGCAAATTTTCCAGAATGGACAAACACGTCATAGGATGAAACCCTCTTATCGATTGACCATAAAATTAAAAGTGGATCCAACGAAACAGAAGCAAAAGAATTAACTGTAAGCCCAAGTGGCACCCCTTGATCATTCACAGTTGTGACAACAGTAACACCTGTTGGATAATTCCCCATCAATTCTTTAAATTTAGCTTCATTTAAATGATCTGCCATATTCATCACTCCCCGAGTTTCCAAATTATTCGAATAGCAGCAATTTTACTATAACACAGTTCCTCCATCTTGCTATGATTGGTTTTTTGATGAAATTTTCTACAAAACAGCCAATTTCGAGGTTTTATAATGACGTAATTTGCAAAATAATGAATGATAGTTTCTAATCCTAAAAGAATCTGATGAGATATGTAGATAAGTTTTTTTCGATTAAGGAAGGAAAATAAGTATCGTTCGAAAAATAATATAAAAGACTCAAGTTGAAAGGTGGTATTCTTAATGAGCGAATTAACCCTCCAACAAATTGTCGAAGGTATTCCAAAGTCATTATTAAATGCATCGGATCGAGATATAGAAGGATTTCAAAAAATCGTCGAGGAAACCATTAAATTAAGGGAAGGGCATAGAAATTTGCAAAAAATGATTAAGAACTTTAACACTTCTATTGTCCGAACGTAACCCAATTGGGAAGGTAGTCTTTACCTTCCTTTTTTTCTACCCACTATATTTATTCCTTAAACTTTCTTTTACCCATAAAAATAGACTCCTACCAGAATTAAAAAACTTCTTTCTGGTAGGAGTCATTAGTCTTACGGTGATTATGGGGAACTCCATTCCCTTTTTAATTTCATATATACATATTCCATTAAGTTTAAAATTAATTAAGATATAACATCCTGAGAAACTTTCCTGCTTTTGACAGGAGCAACCGTAATCCCGGTTGTTTCTTCAAAATTGTACAAGCTCGCAGGTAAATCAGCAAATCTCTCTAATTCATTATAAGCAGGAATACCGTGATAGGACATATCCAATCCTGCTTCCTCCTCCCGATCACTTGTACGCAAGCCTACGGTTTTTTCGCAAACTTTCGCCATAAATATCCCGCCAGTCAACCCCCAAATCACCACAATTGCTGAACCTAAGAGCTGAATAAGAAACAATGAAATATGCCCAGTTGTCAACAGTCCTTGAGATTGATCAAATAAACCGACAGCTATAGTACCAAACACGCCATTAAATCCATGAACTGCTACTGCACCGACGGGATCATCGATTTTTAAATTATCCACCAATAAAGTGGCAAAGATGACAATGACGCCGCTGACAGCTCCAATAGTGACAGCACTCCATTGAGAGACAAAGGCACAACCGGCAGTTACGGCAACTAAACCTGACAACACTCCGTTAATCATCATACTTGGATCCGCTTTGCCAAATTTCTTTAACGTTAAAAACATGGCAGTTGTTCCGCCTGATGCACCGGCAAGCATCGTATTAAGAGCAATTGAGGTAAACGCTTTGTTGGAAGCATCCAAGGTACTTCCGGTATTAAATGCAAACCAGCCGAACCATAAAATAAATGTACCAGCCGATGCTAATGGGATGTTGCTGGGTGCAAACACATTCGTACTGCCGTCAGAATTAAACCTTCCCTTACGCGGTCCTAAGATTTTGGCCATTGATAAAGCAGCAAAACCGCCTAAAGCATGAATCGCTGCTGATCCGGCAAAATCCTTCATTCCCAATTTCGCCAGCCAGCCGTTCTGGCTCCAAATCCAATGGCCGCTAATCGGGTAAACCACCATACAAATCAAAGCAGCTGTTAAAATATAGGCTTTAAAATTCATCCGTTCTGCAACAGCACCGGATACGATCGAGATACAAGCAACTGCAAACCCCATTTGGAATAACACAAAAGCGGCACTTGGCAATGGAATGGACAAAGAGATGTTCTGCGGGGTACCAAATAACGTCGTCCCGAAAATGCCAAAAACGTCTTTTCCGTACATGACTCCAAAACCAATCAACCAGAAAGCTAAGGCACCTATCGTTAAATCCACAAAAATTTTCATTGTAACATTCACAGCATTTTTCGTCCGTACAAGACCTGCTTCCAATAAACTAAAGCCGCCTTCCATAAACAGCACCATTGCGGCCGCCAGTACGACCCAAACAGAATTTAAATACACGATCATCTCCTAGCCCTCCTTGTTTACTAAATCGTCAATATCGAAATCCGTTTCACCTGTCCTAATATTATAAGCTTCCAAAATAGGATAAACGTAAATTTTCCCATCCCCGTCTTCTCCTGTCTGGGCGCTTGCTACAATTGTTTTGATCGTTCTTTCCACCATATAATCCGATAGAACAATCTCCAATTTTACTTTTGGGTGAAGGGTCACGTTATAATTCTTACCACGATAAACTCCTTGGGTATCTTTCTGTTTCCCTCTTCCTACTACTTGGGACACCGTAAATCCAGTTATACCGATGTTTTTTAATCCTTTGATCGTTTCAGTCAACCTTTCAGGCCGAACAATTGCTTCAATTTTTTTCAATTTCAACCACACCCCTAATCTTATGTTAGGTTATATAACATGATATGAAAGATAATATATCATGTGCTATTGATGTGTCAATCATCATTTATGATTTTTTTGAATTTTGTTTTTTTATTAGAAAAACGCATGCACCTTGGTCATCCTGCTTGCTTCTCCGAATCATCCTCCTTGTAGGCATGCGACAAGCTGAACAAGCCTCTTCGAATAAGCTAACCTAACGAGGGGCTAGGCGCTCCTCCTAAAAAGCTATCGCTTTTAGGCGTACGATGCTGATGCTGCCGAAGCATTTCTTATGGAGCTTGACAATTTTCAAAGTCAAAATTTCTTATCTTTTAAAATACAAAAGGATGAAATCCCGATGATTTCATCCTCTATCTTCTAATTTATATTCAATTGTTTCCTAAACTCAATAAAATAGTGTAATGTGTCAGGATTTGCCAACGAGCCAAGATTTACAGCTTTATCTAAAGGAATACCCATTAAGATCTTCTTAATTGGGACCTCCAACTTTTTGCCGTTTAATGTTTTTGGCAGTTCGTCAACGGTAAGTATTTCATTTGGAACATGTCTTGGTGAACAATTTTGGCGGATCACCTGAATGATTCGTTTTTTTACATCTTCTGTTAGCTGTGCTCCTTCTTTTAAAACAACAAATAATGGCATATAAGATTGTTCACTTGTGATCGGAATATCAACAACTAAGCTATCAAGTACTTCCGGTACCTCTTCAAGTGCACTATAGATTTCACTTGTACCCATCCGGATCCCGCCGCGATTAATCGTCGCATCAGAACGGCCATAAATGACTGCACTCCCCCTGGAAGTGATTTTAATAAAATCGCCATGTCGCCAAATGCCGGGATAAACATCAAAGTAGCTGTCCATATAACGCTCCCCGCTTTCATCATTCCAAAAATATATCGGCATGGATGGCATTGGTTCTGTAATGACGAGTTCTCCAATTTCATCTATTAATTCCTCACCACGATCATTAAACGCTTTCACGGCTGCTCCTAATGAACGTGCCTGCAGTTCGCCTGCATGAACAGGTAAAAGCTGCGAGCCGCCGACAAATGCGGTACAAAGATCAGTCCCCCCGCTTGTCGAGAAAAGCCAGAGATCATCTTTCACCTTGTTATACACCCATTCAAATCCGCTGACAGGAAGCGGTGAGCCTGTTGAGCCGATCGCCTTTAAATGAGTCAGATTAAAGCGGTCTTTCGGTTCCACCCCCGCTTTCATGCAAGCCGTGATGAAACTGGCACTGGTACCAAAAACCGTCATTTTCGTGGTTTCAGCAAATTTCCATAATGTATCATAGTTCGGGTAGCCTGGGTTCCCGTCATAAAGAAGAATCGTAGATCCGGCTAGTAAACCGCTTACAACAATGTTCCACATCATCCATCCTGTTGTCGTATACCAGAAAAAGCGGTCATCTTCTCTTAACCCTTTTTGCAAACCAATTGCTTTTAAGTGCTCTAACAAAATCCCGCCATGACTTTGTACGATTGCTTTAGGCTTGCCGGTTGTTCCAGACGAATATAATATCCAAAGCGGATGATCAAACGGTACTGGTTCAAATGTTAGATCTGCCGTGTCATGTTTCATTACAACCTCTGTCCATAACTTGCTATACGTTAATTCTTCTATCTTTGGCTGCTTATTCAGATAGGGGATCATGATTGTTTCTTGCAAGGTTGGAAGTTCAGCTTGAATTTTTTTCACGACCTCGATACGATCAAAGTCCCTGCCGCCGTAACGATAACCATCTACAGCAAACAGTACTTTTGGCTCAATTTGCTTAAAGCGATCGATCACGCTCATGATGCCAAATTCCGGAGCGCAACTGGACCAAATGGCACCAATACTGGCACAGGCTAAAAACGCGGTCAGTGTTTCGTGAATATTGGAAGCATAGGCAGCGACACGATCCCCTGGCTGCACGCCTATTGATTTTAAATATTCGGCAATAGCTGCTACGTTCTTTTTTAGTTCTGCCCAAGTTAACTGCCCTTGCGGCCGGATTTCCGTTTCGTAAATTACTGCCACTTTTTCCGGAACTGCTTTTCGAAAAATATGCTCGGCATAATTTAACGTAGCACCTGTAAACCATTTAGCACCTGGCATTTGTCGATCCGATAAAACTTCGTTATAAGGTGTTTTTGCTTGGATCTCAAAGAAATGCCAAACGGCTGACCAAAATCCTTCAATATCATTGACAGACCATTTCCACAATTCGTCATATGTATGGAAGACCAGCCCACGATGTTCTTCCAACCAGGACATAAACCGTTTCATATTGGACTCATCCTGCATCTTGTGCGTTGGTTCCCACAATAACTTCCCTTCTATTTTTTCAACCGTCATCTTGATCCCTCCGAAATTCAATTAAAAAACCGGATATTTACCATATACGAGTTGAACAGCTTGAATTCCTTCTGGTTATGTCAAAAAATTTTGTAAATACTTCAAAATAAGTAAGGAATCAATGTTAAAAATTTAGTATAATTATATTTTGGATATCTATTTAAGGGGCAGCGGGATATGAATCCGACATTTACATTAAAAGAAAAAACAAAACAAATCTTTATCTTATTAATACCGATCCTTATTACCCAGCTTGGCATGTTTTCGATGGTTTTTTTCAATACAATCATGTCAGGAAAATATAATTCTTCTGCGCTGGCCGGTGTGGCAATAGGTTCATCAATTTGGAATCCCGTGTTTATGGGTCTAACCAGCATTTTGCTGGCGGTTTCACCTCTTGCGGCACAGCGGTTCGGGGAGAAGAAATCGGATGAGGTTTCGTTAATCGTTAAGCAAGGAATTTATTTATCTATTATTCTTACCTTTATTGTCACCTGCCTGGGATTTTTTCTGATCAATCCTACATTGGATCGAATGAATCTCTCAGCGAATGTCAGGAAAACCACTTATTATTACTTAGTCGGCCTTAGTTATGGAATTCTGCCTTTATTTGTTTTCAACGTTCTTAGATCCTTTATCTATTCACTTGGAAAAACGCGGGTCATCATGGTCATCATGATTTCATCTATCCCGCTTAATCTTATTTTGAACTACGTATTCATTTTCGGTAAATGGGGTTTTCCGGAACTCGGCGGTGCAGGTGCGGGATATGCTACATCCATTACTGACTGGGCCATTATGGTGGTTACCATTCTCATTATTCAAAAACAAGAACCATTCTCAGACTTTAATATATTCGCTAACTGGAAGGAATTTTCCACAGCAAAATGTATTGAAATTTTAAAAATTGGAGTTCCGATGGGATTATCTACCTTTTTTGAAACGAGTATGTTTGCAGTGGTAACCATCTTAATCAGTAAGTTTAATGTCACAACAGTCGCTGCTTATCAGGCAGCATTAAATATTGTATCATTTTTATATATGATTCCAACCAGTATTTCAATGGCGTTGACGGTTTTAATCGGATATGAAGTTGGAGCAAAAAGGTATAAGGATGCGAAGGCTTACAGTTGGCTTGGAATGTTCCTTGCTATTATGATTGCGTTAATTACAGGACTTTTTGTGATCATCTTCCGCTATCAAGTTGCAGGACTCTATTCAAACGAAACAGCTGTGATCCATTTAACGGCCGACTTTTTGATCTTTGCGTTATTTTTTCAAATTTCCGATGCCACTCAAGTAACAGCACAAGCAGCCTTAAGAGGCTATAAGGACGTCAATCTGGCTTTCATTATGACCTTAATTGCTTATTGGGCCATCTGCCTGCCAGTCGGATATTTGCTTGCTCACTTTACCAGCCTTGAAGCAAGAGGATACTGGATCGGACTCACCGTTGGACTGCTTGCGGCAGGAATCACCCTGTCCGGCAGGCTCCTCTATATTCAAAAGCGGACGTTCACATCCGAGGAAACGAGAAAGATTGAAGCAGGATGAAAATAGGCGCCATTCAATTTCGAATGACGTCTTTAAAAATTCAGATCAATACGCCATGTAAACATTTTTCTGAAGACACCCGGAAATAATAAAAATATTATTTTTTAAAAAAGGGTGAGGAAAGCGCCGTGCCAATTATCGATAACGATGGAAGCAATCTATATTATACGGTAAAAGGTAAAGGGATTCCGATTGTATTAATCCATCCGCCATTCATCACAAGTGCCTCTTTTAAGTACCAAATCGAGGAATTATCGAAAAATTTTAAAGTGATCGCATTTGATATTCGGGGGCATGGCCGCAGCCCATTTTCAGAAGTTTCTATTACATATCGTTTGATTGCCAAAGATATAAAACATTTATT
>NZ_BCUZ01000135.1 GCF_001591485.1 Neobacillus fumarioli NBRC 102428
CTTTTAACTTTCTTATACCAATTATATTTCACGATGTTCACAAATGGGAACCATCTCAGTATGGTATGGTAAGTTCTGCAGCTGGAGTAGGAGCGTTACTTGCTACTTTAATTGGCAAATATGAAAAGTACATTCCATCGTATATATTTTTATTAATTGCTTTAATTGATTTATCCCTTGGATTTATTAATTCATGGTATATCTCTATTTTCTGTGCCTTATGTTTGGGGTTTGTATTCAATCATTCTAGAATATTCCAAAGGCAAATCATGTTTGAAAATATATATGTAAAAGAAGAAACAACTATTTGGACCGGTCGTTCAACTGTTGTTTTACAGGTTACAAAAGCTTCCTTACCCCTAGTTCTATCACTTCCTATTAATTGGATAGGAACAGTAAACTCAGGGATTTTATTAGGGGTAATTGGCGTAGTTGTTTCCATACTTTTGATGGTCATTTATTTCTTAGAAAGAAAGCATAGTAGAAAGGACATAGAGAATGTAAAAGCCCTAGAAACTATGTAGTGTTTTTAAAATAATAGTTGGGGGGATAATTTTATCTACCCCCCCGGGTTTTTAAATACGATTATTCCTTTTTAATAAAATCTTCTGTACGGGTCCAAAGCAAAAAAAGCGGAATGGTTAAATTTTTTGACTTCTACAGTAGGACTGTTTGATATCACAAAACTCCCATCCTCTTGTTATAAAATAAGCTTTAATCGTATTTCAGATTAATACCGCTATACAGGTTACTTATGAAGCAAGCCAGGGAAGAGAGAACCGAGACCCGTGGCTGCCATTTGAACCGCAATAATGGCCAATAACAGCCCCATAAGACGTGTTATGACGTTCATCTCCGTCTTACCCAAGTGTTGATGAATCCATCCTGAATAATAAAAAATGATGTAGGTTCCGCCAAGTACAATCAGAACGCCAATAAAGACAGCGATAGAGTGAAAGACAAGACTTCCGCCACTTGATAAACCCATGACCGTGGCAATGGTTCCAGGGCCTGCAATAAGTGGGATTGCCAACGGAGTTACGGAAATATCATCTTTCCCTGCACTTTCAACATGTTCTTCAGGATGAGGCGCATGTGCGTGGGAGTGTTTCGCCTGCATCAGGTTATACGCAATTCCAAAAATTAATATGCCGCCGGCTACGCGAAAAGCCGCAACTGTAATTCCAAATACCTGAAAAATGATGTGACCTAAGACAATAAAGATAGTAAGGATCACGAAGGCAATCAGAATACCTTTTCTTGCAATTCTTCGTTGCTCAGCTACAGACGTTCCTTCGGTAAGAGACAGAAAGATGGGGACATTTCCAAGCGGGTTCATGACTGCAAACACAGAGATAACAGCGTGAATGATAAAGGTAACCATGCATATTCCCCTCCTCTTTTGTTTATTTATACCAACCGGCTCGGAAATATAAACTTCTTCTCGGCAATGTCCTCGCCTTGAATTTGCTCATATAATAATTCCGCAGCCTTTTTCCCCATTTCATATGCAGGATGAATGATATACGAAATGGGTGCTTCGAGCAAGTGGACAAATGGAATATTGTCAAACACAATCAGTTCCATCTCTTTGCCCAGCTTGATCTCCCGCTCCTTTATGAATTCCATTACTGCCAAGAATACACGTTCATTTGCAGCAAAAATAGCAGTCGGCTTTTTCGCTGACGAAAAAAGTTGTCCCAGTTTCCATTTCAATTCCGGAATGTCTGCTTCCACAATATAATCTGGATTGATTTCTAACCCTGCATCCTTTAATGCTTTCTTATATCCTTTCAACCGATCTATTCGCGGGCTTACCGTTAAAGGCTGCACAGCAAACGCAATGTTCCGGTGGCCTTTTTCAATCAGGTTCATAATGGCTCTATATGTAGACTCGGTATTATCGGTAATGACTGAACAAGCATCAAGGCTTTCCACTTTCCGGTCTACAAATACGACTGGGTAGCCTTCCTTGACCATGCTCTCATATAATTCATGATTATGTTCCGATGGAAAAATAATCAGACCATCCACCTGCTTAGCGCGCAGCATTTCAATATACCTTTTTTCCTTTTTAGGATCATCATCCGCATTGCAGACAATAACATGTACATCATACATGTGGAAAAAATCCTCAATCGCACGGCTGACCTCGGTGGAAAAATGATGCACAATGTTCGCTACAATAATCCCGACCATGGAAGTCCGCTTTTGCTTTAAGCTTCTTGCGATATAGTTTGGCTGATAACCGAGTTTTTCAATCGCTGCTTCGATTTTACGCCTCGTTTTTTCGCCCATATATTCATACCGTTTGTTTAAAAATTGTGAAACAGTACTCTTCGATACGCCCGCTTCTTTAGCCACATCAGCCATTGTAACTTTTTCCATGACGATCTTCCTCTTTCATTCATTCACTAACTCCATTTTAGCGATAAATCGTTTTAGTTTCCAGTTGAGAGGGATGGTTCACCAGAGCGGGCCTTCAGTTACCTATATCGGTTTATCCGAAAAAATAATAACCCCACTCCTAAACGATTAGAGCGGGGTCCTTTCGTTTCGCCTCATCCAATGTCGGGTTTCCTTCCCAGTCACCTTTAAATGGAGTATCCAGCCCGGTGACCAAGCCGATTTCAATTCATCCTTTTAAGCACTGTCAATGATTAATCGACAGTGGCTCCCGGCCATTCTGTTTAGTGACCGCACTAACCTAAAACCACCATTAAGGTCTTATAATAGACCAGTAACATCACCACTACCGCAAGAAAGTTTGCTATATTTTTTTTTAATTTAATGGACCGAAGAATCTTTTTGGTAATAAATCCCGCCACTAAAGGTATGAATATGATGATTGCAATTTGAAAAACCGTATGATTCATCGTTTCCTTTAAATCCTCCAATTGTTATATCAATGAACACGATTATACAAAAGGAGACCATTTCCTTCAATCCATATATCCCTCTATTTCTTGCGCTGTATTTATAGCCCTTTTTTTACAAAGTCGTATTGATATGTTTGCCTCCAACGTGTTGAAATTTTAGAAAACTCACCGACTTGGAGCCCGATAGGCTGTTCATGAGGTGTAGTTGCCCTTATGCCTGATAGGAAAGTTTTACTTCCTATTGACCAAAAAAGCCCCATACCTGATCGTTTAGGTATAGGGCTTTTTATTCTCATATGGTGGTGTCAGGGCTCGTTGTATTAGAGTTTGTATCTGTATTTGCGTTGGTTCCTTGCCCGCCGACAGCTCTTGGTTTCATTACCCTGATTTTGTTGATTGTTTTTCCGTCTGATTTATAATAGATGGCTAAAATACTGCCTACCGAAATATCTTTCAGTGTAATTTGATTTTTAGTCATGCCGTTTGTTCCTCTTGTCATGGTCACAATCGATACTCCGTCAGGAATTGTGATTGTCTTTTCCTCACCGGTGTATCTTTTCGCCCAGTTTCTGTTAGGACCTCCTGCACCATTACCGTTACCAGCTGTAATATTTCCGCCATTTTGTTCATTATTTTGCCCATTGTGGCGATTTTGTTTATTGCCCCCTTTCCGCTGAGGAATTTCCATCAGCTTTAAGGTCACTTCATTGCCATTTATTTTTGCCACTTCTCCATATACATCCGGTTTAGTAAAACCATTCGCAGCATGTTGGGGACCGTTGGATACTGCAGACGCCTGGCTCGAACTATCGCCATTAGAGCAGCCTGCAACGGCGAAAATCACCAAGAATGAAACAAACGCAGCAAATAAACGTTTCATCTTCATATTCTTTTCTCCTTGTTTTCATACAATTTAACCCAATACAAAAAAGATATTGAAGCAATCCTGATTATCGTATGAAAACCTTAACTTATCCTTAAAATACGAGGATGTGAGTAAGAAACTTAGTCTGGATCAGAATCGGATTGGGGCCCATGAACATCGGTTTCCTCAAATGCCTCTTCCGTGATTGGAACTCGAACTCCTTTTATTTTTTCTGCTTCAGGTGCCAATACTCCCGATTGGTTCTCGAACTTCTCTCATTTTCACTGTTTCAGGTGCCAATTCCTTCGATTGAAGCCCGAACCCCTTTCTTTTTTCCTATTTCGGATGCTACCGATCAAAAGTTTTTATAAATGTGTCATAGTATTTCTTTTTTGTGGGATTCTTTTAAATAAAGAACAAAACGCGCTTGCTAAATAAAATATTTCTAAATAATTTTTATTCATTGATTATTCTAAAAATTAAAAACCAATAAACTCTATAATTAAAGTAAATTCTTCTAAAAATTCAATCGTTATTGACAAGTTTCGACTATTAAAATATTATTTTAATATATAAAGGAGGTTAAATGATGGGTCAATCATTAAAAAAGCAGAAAATTTCGCATAGTGTTACACAAGAATTGTCAGCAAGACAGAAAGTTGTGGCGAGTGTTCCACAAACAGGTTTTTTTGGACACCCTAAAGGATTATTAACACTTTTCTTCACTGAATTTTGGGAGCGCTTTTCCTACTATGGAATGAAAGCAATCCTTGTCTATTATATGTATTATTCCGTATCTAAAGGCGGCTTAGGAATTGATCAGCAGACCGCACTTGCAATCGCTTCCATTTATGGATCGCTTGTATTCATGTCGGGAGTGATCGGCGGTTGGATCTCTGACCGAATCACCGGTGCTTCCAGTGCTGTATTCTACGGTGGTATCTTGATTATGTTTGGTCATATTGCCTTAGCTGTACCAGGAAGCATGACAATGTTTTTTGTTTCCATGATCCTCATTGTTCTTGGTACCGGATTACTGAAACCAAATATTTCAACAGTTGTAGGAGAAATGTATGATATTAAAGACACCCGGCGTGATGCTGCATTTAGTATCTTCTATATGAGCGTTAACCTCGGTGCTTTCATTTCACCTTATGTAGTCGGAACAGTTGGGTTAAGCTACAATTTCCACTTAGGATTTGGTCTTGCCGCTATCGGTATGTTTCTTGCATTAGTCATCTATATGCTAACAAAGAAGAAGAATCTAGGTCTTGCAGGGAAGTTTGTTACGAATCCACTACGTCCGGAAGAAAAGAAAAAGACCTTCACGCTAATTGGTATTGGGGCATTAGTTATTTTAGCACTAGTTGCCGCAGCCATTAAAACTGGAACATTAACAGTTCAAACATTTATTGATCTTGTCGGCATCTTAGGTTTTGTTATTCCGATTCTTTATTTTGTAATTATGTATCGCAGCCCGAAAACAACGAAAGAAGAACGTTCTCACCTGATTGCATATATACCGCTATTTATTGCGGGGGTTATGTTCTGGTCCATCGAAGAACAGGGCACAACCATTTTAGCAAGCTTTGCTGATCAGCGCACGCAATTACACTTTGCTGGCATTCATATTTCACCAGCCTGGTTCCAATCATTAAATCCATTGTTTATTATTATCTTTGCTCCAATTCTTGGATGGATCTGGGTGAAATTAGGTGACAAACAGCCGACTTATACGCAAAAGTTCTCATTTGGGTTATTGTTAGCCGGATTATCATTCCTTGCAATTCTTGCGCCAGCATGGCTCGGCGGTACACATGCACTTGTCAACCCACTATGGCTTGTGCTTAGTTACTTCCTTGTATCCATTGGAGAATTAGCATTATCGCCAGTTGGACTTTCTGCAACAACCAAATTGGCACCTTCTGCCTTCTCAGCTCAGATGTTGAGCCTCTGGTTTTTAACAGATGCTGCAGCCCAAGCCTTAAATGCCCAGCTCGTAAGATTCTACACGCCACAAAACGAGATGGCTTACTTTGGCACGATTGGGATTGCATCCATCATACTTTCGTTGATCATGTTTGCCATCTCACCAAAAATGCAAAAGTTTTTCAAGGGAGTTAAATAATTAAAAAAAACCTGCGGTGGATTATTTCTTCCACAGGTTTTTTTGTGTTTTAGAAAAAGTTTAGAGCTTCGCTGTTATTTATAATAAAGCAGGCATTTGCATGAAAATACTTTGACAAATGAATACTAATATTGTAAATTGAAAATATACGAACGTTTTCTTTTTATATGTATTTAATATTCGTGTTTAGGGGTGTAAATTATGGATAATGTATTTGATTATGAAGATATACAGTTAATTCCCGCAAAATGTGTAGTAAATAGCCGTTCCGAGTGTGATACTTCGGTCGAATTTGGTGGACGCACGTTCAGAATGCCGGTTGTGCCTGCCAATATGCAGACCATTATCGATGAAAAGATTGCTGTATTTTTGGCAGAAAACAATTATTTCTATATTATGCACCGCTTTCATCCAGAAAAGCGGATTAATTTCATTAAAGATATGAAAGCTCGAGGATTATACGCCTCCATCAGTGTCGGTGTAAAAGAAGAAGAATACAGATTCATTGAACAAGTAGCTGAGGAGCAGCTTAAGCCGGAATATATTACGATTGATATTGCCCATGGCCATTCCGATGCCGTGATCAGAATGATTCAACATATCAAGAAACACTTGCCAGAAAGTTTTGTCATCGCTGGGAATGTTGGTACGCCTGAAGCCGTCAGAGAACTGGAAAATGCCGGCGCAGACGCCACCAAAGTAGGCATTGGTCCTGGTAAAGTATGTATTACAAAAATTAAAACCGGATTTGGGACCGGAGGCTGGCAATTATCGGCTCTTCGCTGGTGTGCCAAAGCGGCAAGCAAACCGATCATTGCTGACGGCGGTATCCGCACCCATGGCGATATCGCAAAATCCGTCCGTTTCGGCGCCTCCATGGTCATGATCGGCTCACTATTTGCTGGCCATGAAGAGTCTCCGGGAGAAACCATTAAGAAAGATGGAAAAATCTACAAAGAATACTTCGGTTCGGCTTCCGAGTTCCAGAAAGGCGAACGGAAGAATGTAGAAGGTAAAAAAATGTATGTGGAACATAAAGGTTCCTTAAAAGACACATTGATTGAAATGGAACAAGACCTGCAATCCTCGATCTCTTACGCCGGTGGGCGCACACTGCAAGCCATTCGGAATGTTGATTATGTCGTGGTAAAAAACTCCATTTTTAATGGAGATAAGGTCTATTAATTAATTCCGCCGGAGTGATGCTGTTCGGCGGAGTTTTTTTGCCCATCGAGTCCTTAGTTGATGATACAAGGACATAACGGGCAGTCCGAAGTGCCGGAAACTAATAATCCATTTCATAACATTTATTTTCAATACATTAGGGAATGATTATTCAAGGGGTTTTGGGGATTAAACAGACGCATTAGCAAGGGAAATGTCCTTCATCATCGGGTTGAAAGATAAAACCACTCGCATTAGCAAGGAAAATGTCCTTCATCATCGGATTGAAAGATAAAACCACTCGCATTAGCAAGGGAAATATCCTTCATCATC
>NZ_BCUZ01000136.1 GCF_001591485.1 Neobacillus fumarioli NBRC 102428
CAGCCCCTTTTTCCTTACATTGCTTCAGAATTTGACTCCTTTTTTCCTCATATGTTCATAGAGCGTATTGACAACTACCTATACTTCGAATCACCATAAATTTAATTAAAACATAATGTATTGTATTGATTAAAAGAGGAGTGATATCATGTATTATCACTATCCAAATACTCAATTTCCTATAAATAGACAATACCCTCCAGTAAGCACCGCAACCTTTGAGCATTCTGTAGCAGTCTTTCAAAAAACTGTTGTTGAAGCTAGCACTATACTAAGAAAGTTTGCCGATTCCCTATTCGCACATAGGTTAATTTCAGCAGCTCAAACTGGAAATCAACAAGAAGTTGACCGTTTAATTAAATCTATAGGAGTAAGCACACCTGTTATCACTAAATTCACTCCAGATGGTGTTTTGCTGACAATTCATACTCAAGCTCAAGGTTCGCAATGTTGTACTTTAACGATGTACCTTAGATGGGGAAACTTCAATCGTCCGTATTAAGGACGATTTTTTTATTTATCGAATACTATTCCTCCGTTAAAAAACACTAATGCTGTACTTTATCTTCAAAGCATCCAACGATAAAATTACTTTTCTGATATAATTCCATGCTTGTCCATTTCAAAGAGGACTAGCTTTGCATAGCATGTACTAATCTTAGTAAAAAGGTGGTGAAGCATATGTGCTATAGCTCTGGAATGGGAAGCGGTTTTGTTTTAATCGTTGTTCTTTTTATCCTGTTAATTATTGTCGGTACATCCTACGCTTACTAATTTTTTATTAGGGCCAGCCTACGAAGAAAAATCGATAGCCTCTCGAACGAGTTTTTGAAGCGTGACAACGCTTCTTTTTTTCTTAGACGGCATAAAAAGTACAAATAATCTAGTTATGCCGTCTAAGAAAATAACAAATCTGCACCATATTTTCCCACATGATTTGCGTCACACACACGCTATCAGGATGTTGGAAAGTGGTGCAGATATTAAGATGGTCAGTGATCGTTTGGGACACAATTCAATTGATATGACCGCCAACGTATATCTTCATATTACCAAAAAACATGAAGAAGCAAGCATATTAAAATTAGAAGCTTACTTAACAAATTAGTAAGTGAGCAAATGGTAGGCAAAAGCAAATTACGAATTGATGGAACGTTGCTACATCACGCGTTTAAACATCTTCTCCATGTCATATATGGAAAAATGTACAATAATCGGCCGTCCGTGCGGACAAGTAAATGGATCGGATGCTTTCCGTAAATCATCAAGTAATCTTTGAATCTCGTCATTGCGCAGGTGACGGTTGGCTTTAATTGAGGCTTTGCAACTCATCATAATTGCTGCTTCTTCACGTAATTTTTTAATATCAACTTTCTTCATTTCCAAAAGCTGCTCGATCATCTCTTCAATAATTTCTTTTTCCTTATCTTTAGGGAACCATTGCGGATGGGATCGAATGATAAAGCTGTTCAAGCCAAAATCTTCAAGAAATACCCCAACCTTTTCTAACTCAGTCCGGTATTCATTTATTTTCACAAAATCATCTGTTGAATACTCTAACGTTATGGGTACAAGCAGTTCCTGAAGTTCCGCTGTCACCTGTCCGACTTTTTCACGAAAATATTCATATTTAAGCCGTTCCTGGGCAGCATGCTGGTCAATGATATATAGACCATTTTCATTTTGAGCAAAAATATAGGTTCCGTGCATCTGCCCGATCGGATACATCCTTGGTACGCGGCTTTGATCATTTATGTTGTCTTTATTATCTGTTTCCGGCACATCACGGCTAGTATCCTGCGAATGGGCAAATGGGTTGACAGATTCCCATTCTTCATCCGGAGGTATCGGGATATTTTCCTCTGGAAAACTAGAAATACTAGCAGATTCCTGCATTTCTTCATAGTGCTCATGGACCATATCCGCCAATGACGGCTTCCGCTTGCTTTCTTTCAGCTCATTTGATAAAGAGGGCAACCAATTGCAATTTTCATTATCCCTATAGAACGGCTTAGAGCTGTTTTTTTCCACATAAACAGGTAATGTTCCTTCATCAAGCGGCAAAACCGTCTGTTCCGGCTTGGGAATATCTTTTTTTACAGCAAAGCCTGCTGTTGGAATTAGGACTTTTTCTTTAAATGTATCTCTGATGATCGTTGTTACCAGCTCATTTAATTCTGCTTCTTTACTGAAACGAACCTCCATTTTGGATGGATGAACATTCACATCGACTAATAATGGGTCCATCTCAACATGAAGGAGAACAATCGGATACCTGCCAATCGGGAGCAAAGTGTGGTACCCTTCCTGAATCGCTTTAGCTAGCAAATAGTTTTTAATAAAGCGGCCATTGATCATGGTTGAAATATAATTACGTGAAGCCCTGGTTACTTCCGGCATCGAGGCAAATCCACTAATTTGATAATCAAGAGAGCTTCCGGTTAACGGAACGAGCTTTTTCGCAATCGCCATTCCATAAATGGCGGCAAGAACCTGTCTAACATCACCATTTCCACTTGTCTGCAGCAGCTTCCTTTCATTGTGAATCAACCGGAAAGCCACATCCGGGTGAGCAAGAGCCAGCCGGTTGACCACATCGGTAATATTTCCAAGTTCAGTGTGGATCGTTTTCATATATTTTAAGCGAGCAGGGGTATTGTAAAAAAGATCTGTAACCGTAATATCCGTCCCCCGCCTGCTAGATGCTTTTTCAAAAGAAATCACCTTTCCGCCTTCAATCACAACAAGGTTTCCGGCTCCTTCTCCAGTTGAAGTCTTCATTTCCAGGCGTGAAACAGATGCAATACTTGGCAATGCCTCACCGCGAAATCCTAATGTTCTGATGCGGAACAAATCATTTTCATCTTTAATTTTTGATGTCGCATGGCGCTGAAACGCTTTTAATACATCATCCTCTTCAATTCCGCTTCCATTATCAGTAATTCGGATTTTTGCAAGGCCAGCTTCTTCCAATTCAATTTCAATGACTGTACTGCCGGCGTCAATCGAATTCTCGACAAGTTCTTTCACTACCGAGGCGGGGCGTTCGACCACCTCTCCCGCCGCAATCTTATTGGAAAGAGCATCATCTAATTGAATGATTTTTCCCAAAGTACCGCCTCCTATTAAAACTTAACATTTCAATTTCTTCTGTAGCTCATACAGCAAATTGATCGCCTGAAGAGGTGTCACATCTAATAAATCAAGGCTTTTAATATGATCCAATACTTTTCTTTCTTTTGAAGAAGGTTCTTGCTTTTTGACAGATGCCGGTTCATCAAAGAATGAAAGCTGCGCACTTTCTTCTTTATTTGGAACCCGCTCCTCGGTCCAAACTTTCTCTATATCTTCAGGCTTTTCCAGTTTCGATAAAATTTCATTCGCTCTTGTGATCAGTTCATCTGGAAGTTCCGCTAGCTGTGCCACATGAATACCATAACTTTTATCAGCTGGTCCCTCTTTAACTTTATGAAGAAACACCACTTTGCCCTGCTGTTCTATTGCACTGACATGAACATTCTTTAATTGAGTTAACTCTTTTTCTAAAACCGTCAATTCATGATAGTGGGTAGAAAATAGTGTTTTCGCTCCAATTCGATTGTGAATGTATTCAATAATTGCTTGTGCCAGCGCCATTCCATCATAGGTAGAAGTTCCGCGGCCGATTTCATCAAATAAAATTAAACTGTTTTTTGTAGCATTGGCAATCGCGTTTTTTGCTTCAAGCATCTCCACCATGAACGTACTTTGTCCGGAAATTAAATCATCTGCCGCACCAATTCGGGTAAAAACTTGATCAAAAATCGGCAGAATTGCTTCTGAAGCCGGAACATAACAGCCGATTTGCGCCAAAATGGCCGTTAAGGCAATTTGCCTCATATACGTACTTTTACCCGACATATTCGGACCGGTAATTAAAAGCATTTCACGTTCATGATCCATAATGCAGTCATTAGGAACGTACTCTTGGGCATTCATGACTTTTTCAACGACTGGATGACGGCCGTCTTTTACCATAAGCCGGCGGTCTCGTGAAAATTGCGGTTTCACATAATGGCGATCCTCGCTGACCTGTGCAAAACATTGCAAGACATCAATCTCGCTAACGGCTTTTGCTAAACTTTGCAGGCGTGGGATATATTCTTTTACAATCTCGCGAATTTGCGTAAATAGTTCATATTCCAGTTCTCCAATTTTTTCTTCCGCTTGTAAAATTAACGCTTCTTTCTCTTTTAATTCAGGGGTAATAAAACGCTCTGCGTTTGTTAATGTCTGTTTCCTCTCATAACGTCCTTCTTCTAATAAATGAAGGTTCGCTCTAGTTACTTCAATATAATAGCCAAAAACACGGTTATAGCCAACCTTTAACGATTTAATGCCAGTCCGCTCCCGCTCTTCGCGCTCAAGCTGAGCAATCCAGTTTTTCCCGTTCCTGCTGGCATCACGGTATTGGTCTAATTCAGGGTTATAGCCATCACGAATAATATTTCCTTCCTTTAATGACAGCGGCGGATTCTCAACAATAGCTTGTTCCAATAAATCTGCGATCTCTTCACAAGGATCCATTTGATCTGCAATTTGCTTTACTGCTTCATGCCCTAAACCTTGCAGTGTTTGGATTAAAAATGGCACCTGCATAAGGGAATGCTTTAACTGGACCAAATCCCGAGCGTTGACATTGCCAAAGGCCACCCTCCCAGCTAAGCGTTCAAGGTCGTATACTTCGGTTAATTTTTCACGAATTTCTTGCCGTTCAAAATAGTGCTGCATAAGGACTTCAACAATCGTGTGACGATGTTCGATTGCGCTACGGTCAATTAGCGGCCGGTCAATCCAAGCTTTCAGCATTCTGCCCCCCATTGCAGTCATGGTCTCATCAAGCAGCCATAATAACGAACCTTTCTTTCCTTTAGAACGGATGGTTTCCGTTAATTCCAGATTTCGTTTTGAATAGTAATCTATTTTCATATATTGATGGATTTGATAAGTTGTCACAGGCTGAAGGTGATCGAGACTCCGTTTTTGTGAGCGGAATAAATAATGAAACAACCTTGCAACTGTTTGTTTTAATGGCTCCTGATCCAACCCATCCAAAAGGCGGGCAAAATTCATCTCTATTGAACTGTTATCTTCAAAAGAAATAACAAGTACGCCTCGTTCCCGCATTTTCTTTTGAAGCTCGGCAGAAAAGTTCGAGGCAACGACGACTTCTTTGACATTAAGTACTGACAGTTCATTTAATACTTCGTCAAAATTATGGGATAACAGGGTGACCTTACTTTCTCCTGTTGAGATATCATTGTAGGCCAAGCCAAAAACCTGATCGTCAAATGCGGTTACCGAAGCAATATAGTTGTTTTCTTTATCGGCTAACCCTTTTCCTTCCATCATCGTCCCCGGTGTAATCAGCTGAATCACTTCCCGCTTAACTACACCTTTTGCTGTTTTGGGATCCTCCACCTGCTCGCAAATGGCCACTTTGTAGCCTTTAGAGATGAGTTGTTCAATATAATTTGCAGCTGAATGGTAAGGTACACCGCACATCGGAATTCGTTCCTCCGCGCCTCCATCCCTGCTCGTTAACGTGATTTCTAATTCCTGTGATGCTTTAACAGCATCGTCAAAGAACATTTCATAAAAGTCGCCTAAACGAAAAAATAAAAAGGCATCTTGATAATCTGCCTTGACTTGTAAATATTGCTGTATCATCGGCGTATAAGCAGCCATAATTTCCTCCAAACAATAAACTTTCGAGTATCTTCGACAAACTATTATAACATAAAACATCTTCAAGGATTCTGACAGAATCCTTCTATATTTAGAAAATGGGCAAACACCCAAGTGGTATAAAAATTAGTTGACCATTCTTATCTTAATGATTATAATAAATAATGTTCTTCTTACTAATAATTGAATTTTCATTTGTCCCAGTAGCTCAGCAGGATAGAGCAACAGTTTCCTAAACTGTAGGTCGTAGGTTCGAATCCTATCTGGGACGCTTTCAAAACCCAAAAATTAAAGCTCCATTCCAGTGAAAGTCGATCCTTTTCATGGAAATGGAGCTTTAATATTGCTATCTAATCATTGTCGCAAATTCAGGAATAGTGGTAGTACTATGAATCGGGATTCGGTGCAACAAGAAAAGTTCATTTGACAAACCTCTTTCAACAAAGAGGCCATATTTGGTGGTAACTGCAAATTTGTAATATTTCTCTGTTTCCTCTACGACCTTATCATTAAAGTAGCCCATTGGATAGGCAAGAGCAATCACTGGTTTACCAGTAACTTGCTCAATTTTTTCTTTTGATAACTTTAACTCCTGTACATAATCTGTGACACTTCTTAAATCTGAATGGGACATGGTATGTGACTGAATAGAAAAAATACCGGAATTGACCATCTCCTTTATATCAGTGGAGGATAGAGAATACGAGCCTGAATCAATTCGTCCCGCAATGACAAACTCGGTGGCAGCCGGTTTAAACTTATGGTCCTCAAGCTTTTTCAATATCTTGAGAGCATTCATGTTATTCTTCATTCCGTCATCAAACGTTACAAAAATAGGCTTATTAACCTTATTAATATCACTAAAGCGTTCGAATGTTAATAGAGTGTAACCATTGTCCTTTAAATACTGCATTTGTCTCTCGAAATTTGCCGGGGAGACGAATAACAATTTCCACCCTTGGCCCCTATATTCATCAACGGCATGATACATAAGGATTGGAACTCTCTGCGGAAATATTACTACTGACTTGGACAGCAGCGTCTCCTTGCCACTGTTGTCAACACTGTATGCCTCAATTTGATATTCCCCGCGCTTTGATGCAAAGTCACGGGTATCCAATAAAATAGTAAAATGATCAGCAGGATTCACAGCAGGGAATATTTTCATCGTTTTCGAATCGTCCGCCGTTCGCCAAATATGATAATTGATCTTAGTTACAGTACTCTTTAGGTTTCCAACTGAAATGGATACTGTTGTTGACTGATAGGTGACCGGAGTTGAAAAAATTGTACCTCTAAGTTTTTTATTATTAAATGGGCGTTGTTCTTTTGTTTGGGGATTCCTATTTGCCAAAACTTCATGCCTATGATCTTTATAGACATACTCCGGAACAGTTAGCTTCCAGTCACAACCTGCCAAAAAAAGATAAAAAATCAAAGTTATAGTTATTAGCTTTCGCATCATTTTCTCCTAAAAATTGATCATCCAATCTTGATTTTCCTTTCTTATTTTGTGCAAATTCATTACAAAAATTCAAATGAGTATATTAATGACATCGTCTGACAGCCGAAGAGCAACTAATTAAGGTGCTTTCACTTTTCTCAGATTTCAAAGTAAAAAGGGGCTG
>NZ_BCUZ01000137.1 GCF_001591485.1 Neobacillus fumarioli NBRC 102428
CAGCCTCCTTATTTTTTCATCGATTTCCGGTGTTGTTCATTCAGCTGTTTAATTTCTTGAATGATTTGTTTCATCTCTTCTCGGGCATCGGGATAAAGGGTACTCCAATGCTGGATTAAAGCAGGCATGGTTTTGCCGATATGGGTGTATAACGCCCAAGTTTTTACTTTTTCCTTCACATCGCTGCTTGTATCACCGACAAGAAGTTCACTGTATTTTTCCAATAATGCCTCAAACTGCTCCTGAAATTCGGACTCCATTTTGACACCACCTGCCTAATAATATGCTACTACACTCCGGCCGAGAACATATACTTTTTATAATGATAACGAATGGAAAAAATCAAGCCGATCCCCAACATGTTTCCCATTAGCGAGCTCCCTCCATAGCTGATAAACGGCAGAGGGATACCGGTAATCGGCAACACACCAATTGTCATGCCGATATTTTGGAAAACGTGAAAGGTAATCATACTGATAATCCCAACACATATATACGTATAAAACTTATTTTTCGTTTCCATGCCGACTTTTGTTATATGGTAAATCAACAAGAAAAATAAACTAATCAGCACACTAGCTCCAATAAAACCGAATTCCTCACCAATTACACTGAAAATAAAATCTGTTTGGCTTTCCGGCAAGTAAACATCCCGTTTTGCTAGTCCTTTTCCAATTGTTTGTCCCGAGCCTATTGCCAGCATCGATTTCGTCAACTGATATCCTTCCGAACTCTGGTAATTGTACGGATCGAGCCAAGAATAGATACGACCAAATTGGTATTGCTTAACACCGAGATATTTTTCCAATAAATCTGGCTGCCAGAGAACGAAATAAAAAACCGTTCCAGCCATCACAATACAGCCAGTAAATATAGGGATGAGAATCTTCCAACTCACTCCAGAAATTAACAACATTCCTAATAGAATCGAGATAAAAACAAGCGATGTTCCCAAGTCTGGCTGTTTCATAATGAGCGCGACCGGAACCATTGTAACAATTCCCAGCTTAAGCAATAGCCAAAAATCAGTTGAAAGAGTTTTAAGTTGATTCTTCTGGTGGTGATCATCGATAACCCTGGCAAGTGCCAAAATCACAAATACCTTGACAAACTCGGATGGCTGCAATGAGCCTAGCGCCGGAACTTTAAACCAGCTTTTTGCACCATTGATGACTGGGGCAATGCTTGTAGGGGCAACAATGATTAAAATAAGCGTGAAAATCCCAAATCCATATGCATACCAGCAAATTTTCCGCAATTGATCTGAATCAAGCGTCATCACTCCAGCAATGATCAGGGCGCTTACCACATACCAAATAATTTGCTTTATTAAAAAATTTTCATGGTACTGCCCGCTCATTTGGGCACTATATATCGCAATACAACTCGCCAAAAACAGTAATAACAAGATAAACACAAGACTATAGTCAATTTTAGAAGTTGTGTTTCTGTTTGAAGTCAATTCACAGTCTCCACCTTACAAAAAACTTGTACATTCATTCATTATATTTTTAATCAAGAGAAAGTACAACTTCTAAATAGAGGAAGGGTATTTTTACATAACTCCCTTGGAACTATTTCATTGTAGGAAATGGTATACTTACACTTATTTTTCTCAAGTGCATTTCATGAGATTCCTATTTTCTGCATATGTTTGAAGAGACAGGCTTACTAATTTATGAGAGTGAGAGGGTTCTATGTTAACAAAACTTGAAGCTTTGATTTTAGGAATGATTCAGGGGTTAACGGAATTTCTGCCGATTTCAAGCACCGGACATCTTTATTTAGGAAGAAATTTATTTGGCCTGCAGGAAGCGGGACTTTTGCTCGATACCATGCTGCATATCGGAACCTTGGCAGCCGTGCTGATATTTTATAAGAATGAATTTGTGCAAATGATTAAAAATCCTTTCAGTAGATTAACGTATTTATTAATTATCGGTACTATTCCAGCCGTTGTGATCGGTCTGCTTTTTGAAGATTATTTTGAAGAAATTTCTAAAACAGGGGTCACGATTGGCTGGGAATTTTTAATTACGGGAATTTTTCTATGGATTGCAGATTCAGTAAAAAATGGACACAAAAAAATGGACAACATCAATTATCTGGATGCTTTTATTATCGGTTTGTTTCAAGCGGCGGCCATCTTCCCGGCAATTTCCCGCTCCGGAATAACGATCGTAGCAGCTCTTTGGCGGAAGTTGGACCGTGAAACAGCAGCTTATTTTTCCTTTTTATTATCAACACCGGCAATCGCCGGCGCCTGCCTCTTGCAAACCAAAGATTTGTTAAGCGGAGGCGGTGAAGAAATTTCTTTATCAGCACTGATTGTCGGAATCGTCTCATCCGCCTTCTTCGGTTATGTTGCGGTCAGATGGATGATCGGCTTTTTGAAAAAGCACTCTTTAAAACCATTTGCAATTTATGTATGGATTCTGGGACTGGTTGTACTATACTTTCAATTCACAGGGAGATTTTAGTTAGTTTTCGTTGATATCTGGCCATCCTCCATAAGAAAAACCGGGCAAGCCCGGTTTTTCTTATTTATTCTTCATTTACGTCTCTTTTGATATTTGATTTACCCGCATAGGTTTCGATCAGCTCTTTCAAGTCATATTCTGCAAATTTAAAGAACTATTCTATAAAACAAAAGCAGACTTCTACAAATTCCGGTGGATCTTCTACAAAAATCCATTCCATTTTAAATAAATAGGCAAAAAAAGTGCCACAGCCTATGGCTATAGCACTTTATTGCAACATATTCAAAAATTTCCGCGTCCGCTCTTCTTTCGGATGGTTGAAGATTTCTTCCGGTTTGTTCCGCTCAACAACGACTCCCCCATCCATGAACACTACTTCATCTGCTACTTCCTGGGCAAAACGCATCTCATGAGTGACAACGATCATCGTCATTCCTTCCTGGGCAAGGTCCTTCATCACTTTCAGTACTTCACCTACCAGTTCAGGGTCAAGCGCGGAAGTCGGTTCATCAAACAGCATGACCTTTGGTTCCATCGCCAACGCACGGGCGATGCCGACGCGCTGCTGCTGCCCGCCCGATAATTGAGCTGGATAGTAAGTCATTTTATCTCCGAGGCCAACCTTTTCAAGCAGGCCTTGTGCTTTTTTCCTAGCGGATGCTTTGCCTTCCCCCTTCACAATGATGGGGCCCTCCATAACATTTTCAATGGCGGTTTTATGCGGGAACAAATTATAGCTTTGAAAGACCATCCCGGTTAAACGGCGAAAGGAGGCAATATGCTTTTTCGAAACATTTTTTGAAAAATCAAGACTGTTTCCTTCAATGGAAATCACACCTTTTGTCGGTGTTTCCAGTACGTTCAGGCAGCGAAGGAGCGTTGTTTTCCCGGAGCCTGATGGCCCAATGATCACAACAACCTTGCCTTTTTCAACCTCAAGGTCAATTCCTTTTAACACTTCTAACTGATCAAATTGTTTATATAATCCTTTAATTGAAATCATGATAAAAACTTCCTTCTTCTAAAAGGTTAAATTATGCCAAATGCCTGTCCATCCGTTTTTCCAAGAACTGCTGAATAATAGAAAGAAAAAAGCAAATGATCCAATAGAGCAGGGCAGCTTCTGAATAAACTAATAGGAATTCATAATTTTGCGAAGCAATTTCCTGCGCACGGCGAAACATCTCCGTTACTAGGACGAGTGATGCAAGCGATGTATCTTTCACAAGACTAATAAACGTATTAGATAATGGCGGTACAGAAACTCTTACTGCCTGGGGCAGGATGATTCTTCTTAAAGCTTGGGAATAGGACATTCCAATCGAATATGCTGCCTCCCATTGCCCTTTTGGAGTCGATAGGATGGCAGCGCGAATAATTTCAGACGCATACGCTCCAACGCTAAGGGAGAACCCGATAACGGCGGAAGGAAAAGGATTAAGCGTGACACCAAGATTGGGCAGTCCGTAAAATATGATAAACAACTGAACCAATAATGGCGTTCCGCGAATGATGGATACATAGATTCGCGCAATGATTTGCAAAAATTTAATATTCGAAATCCGGGCGAGAGCTGTTAAAACAGCCAGAATCAAGCCAATTATAAATGAAATGAGAGTCAAAGGAATCGTATTCACAATAGCTCCCTCCAGCATTGGCTGAAGGGAGCTTTTTGCGATATCAATGTATTTTGGCTCAATATAGATACTACTTAAGTACATCTTGACCAAACCACTTCATAGAGATTTTTTTGTAAGTTCCGTCGGCAATCATATCTTTTAATGCTTTGTTTACAGCATCCACCAATGTATTGGAACCTTTTCTAAACATAAACCCGCTTTGTGATGCATCCGGGCTGGTAGCGGCAATTTTCACCGGTGCATTTGGCTTTTGTTTTTTATAATCTAAGAAAGAAATTTTATCATTGATCGTTACGTCAACACGCTTTTGCCCCAAGAGATCGATTGCCTGCTCAAAACCATCCACACCGACAATTTTGGCACCATACTTCTTTGCCATATCCGCATAGTTGCTGGTCAGCGACTGAGCAGAATTTAACCCTTTAATATCATTAAATGATTTTACACTATTGTTATCGCTTCTCGTAATCAAGACAGCTGATGAAGTAATATATGGATCAGAGAAATCATATTTTTTCTGGCGATCCGGACGAATCCCTACTTCATTGGCAATCATATCAAAGCGTTTCGCGTCAAGTCCGGCAAACATTGCATCCCATTGGGTTTCTTTAAAAACGGCTTTAACACCAAGACGTTTTGCAACTTCCTGCGCAAGATCCACATCAAAACCTGTTAACTTACCGTTTTTATCATGAAAGGTAAATGGAGAGTATGTACCTTCCGTTCCAATTGTTAACACACCGGCATTCTTTACTTGTTTCAATAAATCACCGCCGGCAGCCTGGTTCGTTCCGGTTTTCTTATCTGCTTTATTGTCACTTGCCTTTCCGCAAGCGGACAATACCACCATAAAACTTAAAACGAGTGCGACTATAGCTGATATTTTCTTCAATTCCAATTCCCCCAATTCGTATTGTTCTTGTTGGATTTAATAATCTTAATACATGATTTTTCTTCTGTCAAAGAATATTTACGGTTATTTTCCCCCATTTTAAAAAATAAAACCCGACAGATTCACTGACGGGTAAAAAATTATGCTGATAGAGCTTCTTTATTTTCAGCTTTTACCGGTTTTTTCATTAATGGGCGACAGAATAGCAAACCGCTAGCCAATAACAGAACACCGTAAATAAAGGTTTTCATATCAGCTGTGCCAGTGATAATAACCCATAACGAATAAATCGTGGCTAAGAAAGCTATCACCCCATCGATAATTCTTGATCTTCCACCTTGATACGTTTCTCCGGTAATGACTAATTTAAGCTGATAAATAGATGAAATGAAATAGGGTACTAAGTAAGCTAAAGTGGCGATCAACACGATAAAGTCAAATGCCCCGGAAATTGATTTGGAAACTGTTGAAAAAATAAACAGCTGCCCTATGCCATTCGTCAATAGAAGGGAAAATACCGGCAAGCCCTTTTTATTTTCTTTACTAAAGCCAGGAAGAAATAATCGCTGCTTTGCCGCCTGATACGGTACTTCAGCACTTAACATGACCCAGCCGATCGTAGAGCCAAATAAACTGATTAAGCCAGTTCCAGCAAGAATTTTACCGCCGATTGGTCCTAACACCGTTTGAATTGCATCAATTAATGGTTTGTTTGAATGAATCAATATTTTCTGTTCGAGCATTCCCATGGCAAGTACACTGATCCCTATATAGATTGCCAGGGCAATGAACAAACCAAGAATGGTTGCCCATTTTACATCCGTGCTTCTTTTCGCCCGTCCGGCAAACACCATCGCGGATTCAATCCCGATAAACGCCCATAATGTATTTACGGCAGCATTATTGACCTGCGGGATCAATCCAAGGGTATGTCCTGCTGCATCAGAACGGGATGCCACAAACGGCGTAATATTACTTTTTTGGAAAGCAAACACCCCGACAATGATAAACAAAAAGAACCCTGCGACTTTCGCTGCTGTCGCGAGAAAATTTAGTTTTCCTGCACTTTCCATCCCTCGCATGATCACAAAATGAATTCCCCACAGCATGATCGTGCAAAGAATAAAGGTACATCCATTTCCGACTTTTAACGTGAATCCGCCAATGGAAAACCACTTGGCATTGCTCGTAAGAATTGGAAAGAACGTTGATAAATAGCTGGCAAAAGTAGTTATAACGGCAACAATCCCGGCAATATTCCCGATCCAGTAACCCCAAGTGGCCATAAAACCGGATAAAATAGCGGCAGGTGACCCCGGTTTAAACAAGCCTCCTGCATAGATTTGCGGTCCGCCTGTCATTTCGGGTTTGCGCATCCCAAGATTTCCGAAAACAAGGGCAATCATCAAAACGCCAAAGCCCGTCAGTACCCATGCAGCCATAACACCAGCAGGACTTGCCGCCTCTGATAATGATCTCGGCAGCATAAAGATACCCGAACCAACCATATTTCCAACGACCAGAGCTGTTAACAGCCAAAACCCTAATTTATTCGATTTGCCCATGATGCTTACTCCTCTCGATGCGGTCATTTACTTTTCTAGAATATTATCTTAATCTCAGCATAAGCCCACTTTAATCCTTTGTCAATGAAAAATTTTATTATGGTAAAGTATTAGAGGATTAAAAAAAGACCCAAGTGAATTCCTTACTTGAGTCTTCATGTCAGTCCTTTTACTCCCAAGGTTTTCTTGTCGTAAAATAACTTGCCAGTTCTTTGCTGCTTTTCCGATGCATTTTCCGTCTTTCCGCTCGTTCCTTTCCGGTTTCATACAGCTTTTTCTCTTCTTCCGTTTCGGGAATAATGCCTGGAACAGGTGATGGTTTGCCGTTTTCGTCCAGTGCGACAAATGTCAAAAAGGCGGTAGCAGCTATTTTTCGCTCACCGGTTAACAGGTTTTCCGCAATGACTTTAACAAATATCTCCATCGATGTTCTGCCTGTCCATGTGACAAATGATTCCAGGCATACCGAGTCCTGCTGTGTAATCGGGCTTAAGAAGTCGACAGAATCGGTTGAGGCAGTGACAACTTCTTTTCTGCAGTGTCTTACAGCTGAAATTGAAGCAGTCATATCGATATCACTCATCAGTTTTCCGCCAAACATGGTATTGTGGTTATTCACATCATTCGGAAAAACCCGGCTCGTTCTAACTACTCTTGATTCATTACATGTTTTTGCATCCATTACAATCCCCCCATCCAATTATTC
>NZ_BCUZ01000138.1 GCF_001591485.1 Neobacillus fumarioli NBRC 102428
GCAAACTGGAAAAGGGGTTGGATTATGTTATTCGATACACATGTACATTTAAATGATCAGCAATATAAAGAAGATTTGCCGGAAGTAATTACAAGAGCACAAGAAGCCGGCGTTTCGATGATGGTTGTAGTCGGCTTTGACCGTCCGACAATTAAAAGGGCGATGGAACTTGCCGAGCAATATGACTTTATTTATGCCTGTGTCGGCTGGCACCCAGTAGATGCCATTGATTTGACAGAAGAGGATTTGTTATGGATTGAGGACTTAGCTGCCCACCCTAAGGTAGTTGCTCTTGGTGAAATGGGGTTAGATTATCATTGGGATAAGTCACCGAAGGAAATCCAACAGGAAGTATTTCGCAAACAAATTCAGCTGGCAAAAAAAGTGAAGCTGCCAATCGTTATTCATAATCGTGAAGCCACAGCCGACGTTGTAGAAATTTTGAAGGAGGAAGGAGCAGAGGAAGTTGGGGGAATCATGCATTGCTTTAGCGGCAGTCCGGAAGTTGCCAAGGAATGCATCAAGATGAACTTTTATATTTCGCTTGGCGGTCCTATTACATTTAAAAATGCAAAAAAGCCGAAAGAAGTAGCTGCTGAGGTTCCATTAGACCGCCTGTTAATTGAAACAGATTGTCCATATCTTGCTCCTCACCCTTATCGCGGCAAACGAAATGAGCCGAGGTTTGTGAGACTGGTTGCTGAACAGATTGCAGAAATAAAAGGGTTGACATTTGAAGAAATCGCAAATGCAACGGCACAAAATGCTAGAAAAATATTCGCCATTAATTGCTAAGAGAATTTGTCGAAAGCGCTAAAAGCATGTCTTAATTTTTTCCAAAAACAAAAAGTTCTACACGCCTCCTTTTCTACATAGGATGACTATGTCGATAAGTTTTCCTTTGCAAGCCTTCCAGTATTGTGCATAATTAGAAATACGTTCACAGGGTTAGCAGGGGATTACAGACGGACAGCTCAGTTTTTCAATTCATGCAGAAAAGGAGGCGTTTTTCATCGTATTCAAAGGCATGAAAAGCCTGTTTTTCAAGTCTTTGGGCGCGAAAAATTTAACTATTGTTTTTACTAGTTTTGTAGTTTTATCAACAATTGCTTGGATCATTATGTACGAGGATTCAGGGAAAACGGTTTCAATCATGCTTAATGATCAGAAAACAATAGTTAGAACTCATGCGGAAACTATTGATGATCTATTGAAAGAATTGGATGTATCATTGCGCCCAAAAGACTACCTGTATCCGAATGCAGATTCAAAGGTGAAGGACCACCTGAAAGTTGTTTGGAAACAGGCAAAACAGGTTACCATTGTTAAGAACAACGAGAGAAAGACGGTTTGGACTACAGCTGGGACTGTGTATGAACTCCTGAAAGAGCAGAAGATCAATTGGAACGAACATGATGAAATCTCACCAAGCCCGGAAACGGCAATCAAAAATAAGATGGAAATAAGCATTAAGAAAGCTTTTCATCTTACATATGTTGACGGCGGAAAAGAGCAATCAGTATGGTCCACTTCGACTACGGTCGCTGACTTTTTAACACAACAGGGTGTGATCCTCAATGAATTTGACCGAGTTGAACCGTCATTAACAGAACCCATCAAAGAGAACGGCGTTGTCAACGTCATTCGTGTAGAAAAAGTCACCGATGTAGTGGAAGAACCTGTTGGATTTGCCGTAGTGACAAAAAAGGATGATAGTTTAGCCAAAGGGACGGAAAAGACCCTATCCGAAGGCCGGCAAGGACTTGTTTCCAAGCAATATGAAGTCATACTCGAAAATGGCAAAGAGGCGGCCCGAAAACTGTTAAGTGAAGAGGTAATCAGGCCAAAACAGGATAAAGTTGTAGCTGTAGGAACAAAGGAAATAGATCATCAAGTTTCCAGCGATTCCGAAAGTACAGGGAAGTCATTATACGTCACGGCAACAGCTTATTCAGAAAACTGTAGTGACTGTACTGGAATAACGGCAACAGGTCTAAATCTTCGGGCAAATCCAAGTTTGAAAGTTATTGCTGTTGACCCAAGCATTATTCCGCTAGGAACAAAAGTGTATGTAGATGGCTATGGCTATGCCATTGCCGCTGATACAGGCGGGGCGATTAAAGGATATCGAATTGATTTATTCATGCCATCTGAAACCGACTGTGACCTCTGGGGACGTAAAAAAGTAAAGGTAACCATTTTACAGTAGAGTACTTTTTGCAGAGGAGCCCTCCTCTGCATTTTGCTTTTTATCTTGAATTATTTATACTTTATTTTATGATTCGTTTCGTTAATATAGACGAAGGACATTACAAAAATGTTTCAGTTTTTTTTCGATTTTATCTATTTTTTTTCGGAGGAAATATGAAGTTAAAAGAAATTATAGTCGTGGAAGGCAAAGATGATACAATGGCTATTAAACGAGCTGTTGATGCAGATACAATTGAAACAAATGGGTCTGCGATTAATCAAGTAACGATTGAAAAAATTAAACGCGCACAAACCACAAGAGGAGTAATTATCTTTACAGATCCGGATTTTCCCGGAGAAAAAATTAGAAAAACGATTGACCAATATGTCCCGGGGTGCAAACATGCTTTTTTAACAAAAGAAGCGGCATTGGCGAAAGGAAATAAAGGGATCGGTGTGGAGCATGCCAGTCCAGAGGCAATCAGAGAGGCTTTGAAGGATGCTCATGTCATGCATGAGACGATAACAGAACAAATCACCAAGGATGATTTATTAACTGCCGGACTGATCGCTGGAAAAGGTGCGAAAGAAAGGCGGATTCAGCTAGGGAAACTGTTGAAAATCGGCTATACGAACGGAAAACAGCTCCATAAGCGATTAATGATGTTTCAAGTCAGTAAACAGGAATTTGCCAGCGCACTTGCTGTGATGATGCAGGAGGAACAAAATGGATAAAGATATTGCAACCCCTGTTAGGACTCGGGCCATCTTAGAGAAATATGGTTTTTCCTTTAAGAAAAGCCTTGGTCAGAATTTTTTAATCGATACAAATATATTAAAGAAAATCGTCGGTTTTGCAAATTTAACAGAAAAATCAGGAGCCATTGAAATTGGACCTGGAATTGGTGCCCTTACCGAGCAATTGGCCCGAGAATGCAAAAAGGTGGCGGCCTTTGAAATTGACCAACGGTTATTGCCCATTTTAGCAGATACGTTGTCGCCTTATCCAAATGTAAAAATTATTCATCAAGATGTGTTAAAGGCAGATGTGAAAGCTGTCATTGCACAAGAATTTACAGGTATTGAGGATCTAATGGTTGTCGCGAATCTTCCGTATTATGTGACAACACCCATTATTATGAAGCTTTTAGAGGACAAACTGCCAATCCGCGGGATTGTCTGTATGCTGCAAAAGGAAGTGGCAGATCGGATTTCTGCTAAGCCTGGCACAAAAGACTACGGGTCCCTTTCCATCGCCATTCAGTATTATACAGCAGCAGAAACCGTGATGGTTGTGCCCAAAACTGTCTTTGTCCCTCAGCCGAACGTAGATTCTGCAGTGATTAGGCTTACATTAAGAGAAACACCGGCAGTTGCCGTTCAGAATGAGGATTTCTTTTTCAAAGTAACAAAAGCTGCTTTTGCACAAAGAAGAAAAACACTGCTTAATAATTTAACAAGCCAGCTCCCTAATGGGAAGCAAAAGAAAGAAGAGATTATGGCTGCTTTAACAGCAAGCGGGGTAGATCCTTCCAGAAGGGGTGAAACGCTCTCACTTGAGGAATTTGCCAGCTTGAGTGATGCTTTATATCCTTATTTCCAATAGACCTTTTTCAAAAGGTCTGTTTTTTTTTTTGCGTATTTTCTCACGGGGACATGGGCCTTTGCATAGCCTATGAAAGAAATATTTCAAAAGAGCCTTTAATGCTAGTCTAATTGGAGTGACGGCAGTGGAGATTAAAATAATGGATATCGTTGGAAGGCGTTCTTATAACTGTGACATTCTCTTCCGTGTTATTGATATTCGTAAAATAAATAACCAAAATGTTGCCATCCTATATGGTGAAGATTTTCGGCTAGTGGCTGATGCGCCATATGATGATTTAGTTACTATCAATCAGAATGAACGAAACAGATTGTCCAGAGAATATCAAACCCTTGAGGAGCAATCATTGAAATTGTTTACTCAGGATGTGGATTTACTAAGACAAAGACAGGAGTACGAGGCAACAGGCGGCTATGTGAAGCCGAGCAACTACTTTCAAATACCTGGGAAGGTTCTTCACTTAGACGGTGACCCTATGTATTTAAAAAAGTGTTTGGCTTTGTATGAAAAAATCGGGATTCCAGTTTTAGGAATTCATTGTAATGAAAAGGAAATGTCTTATAAGATTGGGGAATTAATCGATTATTACCGCCCTGATATCTTGGTGATCACCGGGCATGATGCTTATTCCAAGGCAAAAGGGAAAATTACTGACATCAATGCTTACCGGCATTCAAAACACTTTGTGCAAACTGTCAGGGAAGCGCGAAGGAAAGTCCCTCATTTAGACCAATTGGTCATTTTTGCCGGTGCTTGTCAATCTCATTTTGAATCCTTGATTCATGCGGGGGCAAATTTTGCCAGTTCACCATCAAGAATCAATATTCATGCACTCGACCCCGTCTATATTGTAGCCAAAATAAGTTTAACCCCATTTATGGAGCGAATTAATGTTTGGGATGTACTAAGAAATACGTTGACAGGGGAGAAGGGGCTTGGAGGAATTGAAACAAGAGGTGTATTAAGGACAGGAATGCCTTATCATCCGGTTGGAGAAGAAGAATAAGCCATTATTGATAAAGGCTTATTTTTCTTTTTTGAATACATAATCCTGCAGTATTAAGGCAACGATAGAAATGTTGAAATTTAGAATAAAAATCAGATGAAAAAATATTGACAATCATTTTGTTGTACTGATATAATTTATTTTTTTATTTGACAAAGCTATGTCAGTATGATATACTTAAACATAGTGAGGTGGACCGAATGCCAAAAACTTTAGCCGACATTAAAAAGGCTCTCGACTCGAATTTAGGGAAAAGATTGTTATTAAAGGCAAACGGGGGACGTCGAAAAACAATCGAACGTTCCGGCATATTAGCCGAAACGTACCCTTCTGTTTTTGTAATTGAATTGGATCAAGATGAAAATGCTTTTGAAAGGGTTTCTTACAGTTATGCAGATGTATTAACAGAAACCGTTCAAATCACTTTCTACGAAGAAGCATCAGGACATGCAGCGTTAAGCTAAGATATAATCAAGTGAGCAGCAGTAAACATAAAGTTTACTGCTTTTTACTGCTTTATTATGAAAAGTATTTTTCTTTCTTATACTAAGAATGCTGTGGCGATGAAAGGAGTTGTTTAGATGGGCAGAAGAAGAGGTATCATGTCCGTTCAATTTAAAGAGGAACTTGCTAAAGACCTTGGTTTCTATGATGTCGTTCAGAAAGAAGGATGGGGCGGCATTCGCGCTCGGGATGCAGGAAACATGGTAAAACGGGCAATTGAATTGGCTGAAGCACAATTAAAGGGCCAGGGCTCTCATTAGCTGCATTCTTTAATAAGGTACTTCAACTTTGAAATAAACAATTAGTTCGCCATAGCCGGGCCAGAGAACAATGTTCTCTGGCTCTTTTCATAAGTAAAATATAAATTTCATCTTCGAAAATTGTTCGGCGCAAGCGTCCTAGCCCCTCGGGACCAAAACCAGATGGACTAAAAGTTCATAAACCAGACTTTTAATGCAAAATAACATTTTCCTGTTGGGGATGGCCAAGGCGCCTTGCGCTTTTCCTATTATTAAAATTCTTTTTTCTCCACGAAAATAATGTTAAAATACTGATTTTGATAGGATTTTTTCAATTGGGCGTCTTACAATGGCTGTTTTGTGGTAGAATAGAAAAATATTGGTGTGGAACGGAGAACAGGCACAAACGCCCGAAGGACTGGACAATATAGAAGTAGGTGGACTTAGGTGAAGCTTTTAGTCAAGGCACCGGCTAAAATAAATTTAGCGTTGGATGTTTTACATAAACGCCCTGACGGCTATCATGAGGTTGAAATGATTATGACGACTATAGATTTAGCCGATCGGGTTGAGTTAACTTTATTAGAACGGGATCAAATTCATATTCTTTCTCATAATCGCTATGTGCCGGATGACCAGCGCAATTTGGCCTATCAAGCAGCTGAGCTATTAAAGAGACGCTTCAGTGTGAAAAAGGGCGTGATGATTTCGATTGAGAAATCAATTCCTGTTGCAGCGGGACTTGCCGGGGGATCAAGTGATGCTGCTGCAACACTACGAGGGTTAAATAAAATATGGGGACTTGGGTTAAGCTTAGATGAATTAGCTGAAATCGGCAGTGAGATTGGTTCGGATGTTTCATTTTGTGTCTACGGTGGTACAGCGTTGGCGAAAGGAAGGGGAGAAATTATTACTGAACTTCCTGCTCCGCCAACGTGCTGGGTGATTCTCGCCAAACCATTTATCGGTGTATCAACTGCGGAAGTCTATAGAAGACTCGATTTGAACGGGACGAGACATCCGAATATTCCGGAAATGATTGAAGCAATAAAAAGCCACGATTATCATAAAGTATGTCAAAATGTGGGGAATGTTTTAGAGGATGTGACATTAAAGCTGCATCCGGTTGTAGCACAAATTAAGGATCAGATGAAGCGTTTTGGCGCAGATGCTGTACTGATGAGTGGAAGCGGACCGACAGTATTTGGTATTGTTCAGCACGATTCCCGCATGCACCGAATCTATAATGGCCTCCGGGGGTTTTGTGATCAAGTTTTCGCGGTTAGAATGTTAGGTGAGCGTCATACACTTGATTAAAGTCGGATATTAATGATATTCTTCTTGTAGATTATTCGTCTTTTTATGAAATAAGAAAGTATAATTTCGACTTCGACAATTGGTCCAGCGCAAGCGGCATAGCCCC
>NZ_BCUZ01000139.1 GCF_001591485.1 Neobacillus fumarioli NBRC 102428
GAGAATAATGATGGAGGTGTTCAAATGAAATATAATGTTGAAGGAAATGTGATGCAAACATTAAAAATCGAGTTGGATCCAGGTGAATCAATTTACAGTGAAACAGGTGCATTACAGTATATGACGCCGGAGATTGCCCTTCAAACTAATTTTACCGGCGGGATTGGCGGTGTACTGAAGCGAGCAATAACAGGAAACAGCCTTACCCTAAACCATTTTACCGCACAAGGAAACCGAGGGATAGTATCATTTACTACACGTATGCCAGGGCATATCGTTCCAATTCAAACCGATCACTATGGTTCGGTACTGGTTCAACGGCACAGTTTCTTATGTGCAGAAGAAACAGTCCAGCTTGGCATTGCTGGAAACTTCGGGCTAAGCGGATTTTTTGGAGGAAACGGACTGATTTATAACCGCCTATCTGGAAACGGGATGGCGTTTATATCTGTCGATGGTGAAGTGACCGAAAAAGAACTAAATCCAGGAGAAACACTCCTGATCCACCCTGGACACCTGGCTGCCTATGAGCAAAAAGTTAAATTCGAGGTACAGCGATTAAAAGGATTCAAAAATATGTTTCTTGGTGGGGATGGAATCTTTTTGGCGAAGGTGACAGGTCCAGGGAAGATTTGGATGCATTCTCTTAGCATTCACAATCTAGCCGAAGTTCTCTCTCCTTATATGCAGGAAGCATCCGTCAGTAGAAAAACCGGGAATGTAGGAAGCTTCATTAATAATCTGTTTGACTAACCCTTTCAAACGGAAGTATGAATACCGATAAACAAATGGAAAACAACTTTAACCTTAATTCGTGGAAGACAGGATTGGATGAAGCCCCTTTCTAAAAACTTGACAGAAAGTTAATTAAATAGTATTTTAGATTCTAGAATAATTGAAATAACTTCAATAAATAGAGAATCCTTTAGCATCCTGTTAATTTTTGTGAATTGACTGTATGAAAAAGGAAATCTATAGATTCGATAAAACGGTACTTCTTTATGTATAAAGAATATAATGAATGTGAAGGTAGACTTTTAAAAAGCCCATGCCGGGCTCGTTAACAGTAAACCGGGAATTTTCCAGTGTTTAATGGCTAGATCATGTCCATTAACCCCTGTAAAATTGCCGGTTTTTTTATTTCAACAGAAGGGAACGTTACATAATGGAGCAATTTGTTACGGGAATTTTGCTGAATTCTATCCATGCATTCATTTGGGGGGAGGTTCGAGTGGCAGTTTTCCAAAGTCATACTCTTATACCGGCAATATTTGTTCTATTGCTTGTGATTTCCGTACTTAGTGGATTCGTATTGCTAAACCCTAAAGTCCCTTTAAAATATATCTGGATTCATACCGGCTTTATCGCAATGCCTCCGATTGCTGCACTGGCAGGCCTGATCTGGAGCAATGGCAGTATCTATTTTGGCCCTTGGCACTTTGATGCATTATCATGGCTTTTGGCATTATTTGTCCTTACGATTGGGTTAATTGTCCAGCGCTTCTCCATTCGATATCTGCTTGGAGACTATTCCTATCGAAAATATTTTGCGCTGCTGACAGTGACTGCTGCTAGTGACGCCCTTGCCTGGCTCAGTAATGATCTTCGTCTGCTCTTGCTGTTTTGGGGCATGACCCTTCTGGGACTGACAATGCTCATTGGTTTAAATAAAGAGTGGCAGGTAGCTAAAAAAGCTTCTATCCATACTGGGAAGATGTTTGCGCTTAGCTGGATCGTCTTGCTTTTCGCCATGATCTGGCTAACTGAAGCTGCAGGACACTGGCAGTTATCACAAACACTAACGGAAAAAAGTCTTGTCCAGCTTGCATCTTGGGAAAAAACTTGTATAAACCTGCTGATCGTTGTATCCATCATTATTCCGGCGGCTCAATGGCCTTTCCAGCGCTGGCTTCTCGATTCGGTAGTGGCGCCCACCCCGATTTCTGCTGTCATGCATGCAGGAATCGTAAATGCCGGAGGGATTATATTGACAAACTTCTCTCCACTTTTTAGTGGAGATATGGCACAGATTATTCTTTTGATCATATCCGGCATTTCCGTTTTAATCGGAACTGGAATTATGCTTGTTCAAGTCGACTATAAACGGCAGCTGGTAGGCTCTACGATGGCACAGATGGGCTTCATGCTGATCCAGTGTGCGCTGGGTGCCTATTGGGCCGCAATTATTCATGCCATCTTACATGGCTTATTCAAAGCCACCTTATTCTTACAGGCAGGTTCTGCTATTCAACATTACCCAAAAGTTCGGAACCAGCATACTCAATCACCTTTATGGACCATTACTGGAGGTTTGTTAGGCATTCTTGCCGGGATTGGCTTTTGGTACACTTCTCCTGCTGGCGGATATCAGTTTATCAGTGCTTTTATCTTAGGATGGGCTGTTTTCATTGCATGGACTGGACTGGTGGCTTTCAGTAATGGCCGGATTGCAAGGACCGCAGGATTTCTTTTATTCTTACTAGCAGCATTCGTGTTTAGGATTGTCCATAACAGATTTTTCAACATCTTACATGAATCCATTCAGACCAATATCGCTGCTCCTTTAACGGCAGCTGTGATCCTTTTGTTCTTTTTGCTTGCTGCCAGTTACGGTGCATGGGTATTACGAAATCGTTCCACAGCAACATTCGCTATTATTTATCTTTGGTTGATCCGCCTAAGTGAACCGCAGGCTGATTTGACCGAAAGCCATCCAAAATATCTAACACACCAGCTGTCTAAAGGAGGTAATGTACGATGAGCCCGACTTTGGCCCGAACATTAAGCACGGAAGTAAAATCTCAACAACTCGAAATGTATGATATAGTTCTGGCAGCCAGTAAAGTCATTGTGCCGCTTAACCCGCTCACCGCGTTTGCCGCTCGCAATCCGTGGTCGGGCTTGGAACAGCAATCTTTTGAACATACAGCCCGGTGGTTGAAAGATATTTGCGATGTAGATATCTATCCTAATGATTTCATTATAAAGTCAGCGTGGAAACGAGGGGAAATTAATCAAGATTTTCTAGAATTGAGCCTGAAACACTGGCTGGACTCCCAAAAGCTTGGTATCCCACGTGACGAAGCAGAACTGTTCTGCCGGGCCGCTCTTATGTATGAAGAACCAGCTACCAAACTAGTTGAATCGCCTGAAATCAAGAGTTTAGCAGATAAGCTTACGTTTCATTTTACTGAAAAACATTCAATCCAAACCTATAGCCAGCGCTTGGAGCAATTGGGTAAAGCAAAAACAGCCAGTGAGCTGAATCGTCATCTTATTAAATGGTGTAAGTTATTCTTGGATGAATCCCAGGCTATCTGGTCAATGCCGAACCGCGATGCAGGGTTCTATCAGTCATGGAGAAATCTTATCGGGTATGACCCGGCACTAAAGGCGGCTATACGAAAGAAGCTAAAAGACCTGCCGCAAGATGCCGGCGAAGCTTTAATGAAAGCATTGTTAGAGCTTGAAATTCCTTATTCACAAATACAAAATTATCTTGAGGCACATTTGCTTTCCTTGCCTGGCTGGGCTGGAATGATGCTTTGGCGCTCCGAACAAACAGCACAAACAAGTTCACTGCTGATGGAATATTTAGCCGTAAGAGTTTCGCTAGAGGCTACCTTAGTCAAACCTTATCTCCCCTTAGAAGAGGTTCAGACAGTTGAAAAAGTGTGTTTAGAGCCATTGATTGCATCATGGGTTCATTGGGGCGACATACCAATCCGCAAATTGGAACAGCTATCTAACGCAGAGCTAAAAGCACGTTTAACGCTTGCTCATCGTTTTGATCGTCTTCTTCGCCATCGTCTTTGGTTGGAAGCTTGGGAAAAAACATACGAAGATCACTTAAAGAAACTGATTACATCCAAGCTGCTTCCTGCTAAAGAAAATAAAACTAAACCATTAGCGCAATTTGTATTTTGTATTGATGTACGTTCAGAACCTTTTCGGCGCATGCTGGAACAAGCAGGCCCATTTGAAACACTTGGGGCAGCCGGCTTTTACGGGTTGCCGATTGAAACGAATGAATTAGGCAGCTGTCATTGCCACAGTTCTCTTCCGGTTATGTTTAAACCGCAATACAGAATAAAAGAGACAGCACCAGAGTTTGAGTTAAAACAGTATGAACAAAGAATCCATGCTGCCAATTCCCTTGGTTCCACCTTTCACATGATGAAACATAATCTTCTTGCGAGCTTAATATTGCCAGAAATCAGCGGACCCTGGCTCGGGTTAGGGACACTTGTTCGCAGCTTTGTTCCAAGGCGTGCCGGCTCCGCTTTCCGTAAACTAAAAGAAGCGTGGCTCCGGAAACCGGAAACCGGACTCTCACTCGAACATAAACATGTTCCAGAATCGGACCTACCGATTGGCTTTACGGATGATGAGAAAGTGTTCTATGCCAAGCAAGCGCTAATTACAATGGGGCTTACCGATCATTTCGCACCACTAGTGGTCTTTTGCGGACATGGCAGCAAGAGTACAAACAATCCATATGCATCTGCGCTCGATTGCGGGGCATGCGGCGGTGCATCAAGCGGATTCAATGCCCGGGTGCTGGCAGCTTTATGCAATCTTCCAAAGGTGCGTCTTGCATTTGCCAAAGAAGGGATCAATATTCCGGAAGCGACCGTTTTTACAGCTGCGGAACATATCACAACATTGGATGAATTACATTGGCTTTATGTCCCTGAACTTTCAAATGAAGCGAAAGAAGCATTTAATGGTGTTCAGACCATACTGACAAATGTTACTATTGAAGCAAATAAAGAACGCATTCCGAAATTGCCGGCGATTCACACAATGTACAAAAATCCGACATCCGAAGCCGAGCGATTTGCCAATGACTGGAGTGAAATCCGTCCTGAATGGGGACTTGTCCGTAATGCCACCTTGATCATTGGCAAACGTGAGCTCACCCAAAATTGCAATTTAGAGGGGAGAGCATTTCTCCACAATTATGACTGGAAGAAAGATCAAGACGGGACTTTACTCGAGAATATTATCAACGGACCTGGAACTGTCTGCCAGTGGATTAATTTGCAATATTATGCCTCTACCGTAGCACCTCACTTCTACGGCAGTGGAAATAAAGTAACCCAGACTGTGACCTCCGGCATCGGTGTCATGCAAGGGAATTCAAGTGATTTATTATCCGGTCTTCCATGGCAGTCCGTCATGAAATCCGATCAAGAAGCATATCATGCACCCATTCGATTGCTGGTGGTCCTCCAGGCACCAAAGCAATATGTAGAAAGACTGTTGGAGCATAATCCTTCATTCTCTCAAAAAGTGCAAAACGGGTGGATACGACTTGCGTCCATTGATCCGGAAGGAGATTGGAAAAGCTGGACTTAAGTTTTTTGCAAATTTTAAAAGGAGATAAATGATGGATAAGTCAAAAGGGATGATTGAAGCTGAAATAAGCAAGGCACTAACACATTGGGAGAAGTCCTATCTCGGCCGCGGCTCGGTATCGGTTAAATCCGATATTTTAAGAGATATGATTATCGTGGTTCTAAAAGGCATCCTAACTCCTGCAGAATATTCATTATGTCAAGATAAAGAAGGATTATTATCGGTAAAAAAGAACCGCAATAGTTTGGTGGAAACAGGTACCGAAGACTTAAAACAAATTATTTTGGAAATTACCGGTCAGGAAGTAATAAGTTTTTACACAGATATCAGCACGCGTACAGGTGAACGAGTTATGGTCTTCAAGCTATCAAAAGATTATGAGGCAGAATTAAACTAAAGGGGAAATTTTACCCCTTTAGCTTTTTTATAAAGGAAAGACACTCCTCGACAACCCGATCTTTCATAATAAAACTGTAGTCTGCGCCAAACCTCAAATGCAATAAATCACCTTGAATCATCACAGGACCATCGGTTTCATGGTAGCTGCCCGTTTGATCAAATCTTTGCACCTGGCCCCAATAAACGGCCTTAACAAATGCTTCTGATTCACTGTAAACTTTGTATTCAGCCAAAAATTGCAGACCGGCTAAAATCGCCCCAGTTTCTTCATAAACCTCCCTTTTGGCTGCTTCCTCTAATGTTTCTCCTGCCTCCCGCTTACCGCCAGGAAATTCAAGTCCTCGTATTTTATGCTTTGTCAAAACCCAGCGATCTTCATATTGACAAATGACAAGAACATGCTTGGCCTCTTCTAAAAAGGTATGTTTTGAAAAGGTTAGTTCCACTTTTTTTCCGTTTTGGTCCATAAATTCTAACATGCTATATACCTGCCTTATTTTTTGCTCGATGTTTTTATTATAAATGAAAAAAAGAAAATCCTATAGCTTAGGATTTTCCGGCAGAATATGCATGGCTTCGATATGCTGTTTTGCTTCTTCATCTCCGAGTTTATAAATGATCGCATATATTTCTTGGATCTTACTATCATAAGCATCATTTTCTTGATCATAATGGTATGGAACATATGGTACATGGGCTCTAAAGAAGTTTTGCCATTCTGTTGAATAGTTTTGCTCAAACAAATTTCTTAATTTTTTTATTTCATGATCAGTTGCATAAATTTTAAAGCTCCAGGTAGAATCTGTGGCACTTTGTGTTATATGGCCGGTTCCCACATCAATATAATACGTTTTCTTTTGCTCCTCCATCAGCTCATCCCCTTTTCTTTAGTAATTTTCAAATAGAAAAAAATTATTCTCCTTGCAAAATTCGATTTATTTTTCATAATGGTTTACGATATAATAAACCAAACAAGCCAATAGACAGATTTTTCTTTCAATTAAAAAAATAAAATAAGGATTTTTTTCATCAGTTTTTGGGAATGGATGAAATATGGTTAAAAATTTTGGTAGTGT
>NZ_BCUZ01000140.1 GCF_001591485.1 Neobacillus fumarioli NBRC 102428
TGCTGCGGAGGCGGATGATTGGCTGGCTGGTATTTTGTATTAGCTGTTTTGCCCTCCTATTATTCAGGTTAATGCAAATTCAATTATTGGATACAGAAACTTTTTCGAAGCATCACGTAAACTTAATAGAGGAAAGTGTTAAGCAACGGACCCAGGAATTAGTGATTGACAATGGCAGGGGGAATTTTCTCGACCGAAATGGCGAGTTATTGAATAATAAGAAAATAAATGTGCTTGTTCTTTTCCCTTTTTTAAAACAGTATCATTGGGAAGTAGCAAAGGTTTCCGAGATAACAGGTATTCCGGAGGTTTCATTAAAACAAGCAGTTAAAAAAGCTAAAAGTGCGTTTGTCTACGGGGATCCGGAACCGGTAGAATTGACCTCGGCCCAGAAAAAACAGATTAATGATTTGAACATTCCCGGTGTTTTTGCGGTTGAAAAAAAGTTTGAGCAAGTCCGTACACTTGCAGAACAGCTGATAGGACTAACAGGAGAAAATGTTAACGAATTACAAAGGCGCTACCCGGATAAAAAACTTTCCGAAACAAACTTAATTGGAGTATCCGGGCTTGAGGAAAGTTTTGATGAATTCCTGATTCCTGATGGACAATCCAAACTGGTTTTTCATGTTGATGGAAATGGCGCACCGTTATTTGGAAGCAATGTTAAATATGTCGATCCGGCCAATCTGTTTTTTCCTGTCAATATTCGTACGACCATTGATAAATCGATTCAGCAAAAGGCAGAAACATTGGCTGATCTATATGGAATTAAAAAAGGAGGACTTGTTCTTCTAAATATTGAGGATAACAGTGTTCTTGCGATGGTGTCACGTCCCGCCATCAACAAAAAAGCTCCGTACAGCAGTGCTGGTGTCACCAATCTTATGCTGAAGGAGCAAATTCTCGGTTCCGTATTTAAGACTGTTACGGCGGCAGCCGCGATTGACCATAGTCTCGACGATCCGGCCAGGCTGTTTGATTGCGGTAAAAAAATTAATGGCAAACGGGAATACCACTATAACTATGGCATGCTCAATTTCAGTGACAGCTTTGCCAAGAGCTGCAATCGTACCTTTGGAGAATTGGCGAAGGAATTGCAAAAAATCGATCCTCATACATTAGAGGATTACGCGGCAAAATTATCGCTGACCGGCCAATCAGGCTGGCAGGGGAATGTGTATCATATAAGCAGGTTTAAACAATTTGTAAATGAAGACACGGGAAGGGTATTTGTATCTAATGTGGCAAGACGTGATGCTAATCTCATTGCAATGTCTGGAATTGGGCAGAATGAAGTTCGGGCAACACCGCTTGCCGTTGCCAATATGATGGCAACCATAGCCCGCGGAGGCAAAAAAGAAATGGTCCGGGCAGTTTCGGAAATTGAGTATAAAAATGGAGCAACGATGCTTAGCTTTCCCGAGAAGAAACTTCCGGGAGATACGATATCCCCCTATACTGCGATGAAATTGCAAAAATTGCTTCGCAGCGTTGTCTTACATCCGGATGGGACAGGCAGATGGTATAAAAGTCTGCCATACGAAGTAGCCGGAAAATCAGGAACAGCAGAAACTGGAAAATATTCAAACGGCAAACAGCTCCATAATAAATGGTTTGCTGGCTATTTCCCCTATCGTCACCCGAAATACGCGCTGGCTGTTGTGAATTTGGATGTGTCGGACAATGAAGGCGGCGTTAATTCTCTCTTTGCCGATTTGGTCAAATGGCTTTATGAGAATCAATAACTTCCAGTTGGTAAAAACCGCAAGTCAAAAGCTTGCGGTTTTTTACTAAAATATAAATTCTTTAAAGTTAACCATAAAACATGATAGAATATTTACAGCCTACGAAAATAGGAGGAGTGATTAATTTGAACCATGATATCGAGCAAAATTCACGCTCGGGCTATCGTAAAAAGCGTAAAAAAACAAATCTTGTCTTAAATAGTTTAATTGTCATTGTCTTATTATTAATTATTTTTGTCGGATACAAAATTTTTGCATCTGGAAATGACAATGCATCAGCTCCAAAAAAGGAAACACCGAAAACCGAACAGAAGCAATCATCACATAAGGAGAAGAATTCGGAAGATGCAGCTAAAAAGGGAGAGGCAAATTCCAGTGGGGATGCAGCCCAAGGAAATGGCCAAAGCGGAGAAAACTCCGGACAGACGGATTCAGCAAAGTCAAATCAGCCCGACCAATCCCAGGCTGTAGTAACGGACGGCGGCAGCTCTCCAAATGTCATTAAAAGCACGATTAATCCAGCTTGGAAGCCAATTGGCACTTCACAGACGGGTGAACATACAACTTCTTATGATTCAAATTCGGTTGATTGGCAGGAAATGCTCAATGCGATTTCCTATGCAACTGGCCTAGATCCGAGCAATATGACGGTTTATTGGCTTGGACGAGATCGCTCGCAGCCAAATGCATCAATTGGGACCGTTTATTCGAAAGACAAGCAGCAAAAATACCGGGTTTATATTAAGTGGGTTGATGGCCAAGGGTGGATGCCGACAAAAGTAGAGGAATTGGCACGATTACAGAAATAACATGTAAGGATGGGTTCGCTTTAGCGGGCACCATCCTATTTCTTTTTAAAATGAACAACAGCTGTAAAATAGGTTTGACCATTTTCAGCTACATGCATTTGGTGGGAAACGGAATGTACACCTAACATGATCGCTTTGTTCACTTCTATCTGTGTTTCAATCTTCTTTTGCAGGGTTTTTAAATCGTTTGCCTCAAAAAACTCAACCTTATCTTCAATTAGATCTAATTGAAAATTCAATGGAACTCCTCCTTTCAACAACTCCATTTTAACGGGAGCTTCTCTTGTATGCAAAGAAAATCTTTTTGCTAACGATGGCAAGTTTCTTTCGCTTGATGGTAAAATAGTGTTCGCGGATACGATGTTCCAATCTGAGGAAGATTATAGTAATATATCGTTAAGCAAATGAAGACTTTCATAACCTGGCAACAGACGATTAGAACTGAATATGATACAACAAATATTTTTTGAAAACAAGTTTGTCTGGTTAATGGAGAGTGTAACACAACAGGAGAGAGGGTAAGAGATGAAAATAGCTATTATTGGTGCAATGGAAGAAGAAGTCACATTACTAAGAGATCATATCAAGAATCAAAAGCAGGAAACGGTCGGAGGTTGCGAATTTACCTTTGGAAACATGGACGGAGCCGAGGTGATTTTGCTCCGTTCTGGAATTGGCAAAGTAAATGCAGCCATGTCTACTACAATTCTCTTGGAAAAATACAAACCGGACTGCATTATTAATACAGGATCGGCAGGCGGCTTGAATCCAGAGCTAAATGTCGGTGACGCTGTCATCTCTACTGAAGTCCGCCACCACGATGTAGATGTAACTGCATTTGGCTACGAATATGGCCAGGTTCCCCAACTGCCTGCAGCTTTTAAGGCGGATGGAAAATTAATCTTAATTGCGGAACAAGAGGCAAAAGGCTTGGAAGATTTTCGAATTGTCAGGGGATTAATTGCAACGGGTGATTCTTTCATGGAAAACGCGGAACGGGTAGAGTTTGTCCGCTCGAAATTTGAAAACCTGCAGGCTGTAGAAATGGAGGCAGCCGCAATTGCTCAAGTGGCTTATCAATTTGGCGTGCCGTTTGTAATTATTCGCTCATTGTCCGACATTGCCGGCAAACAATCGGAAATTTCCTTTGAACAATTTATTGATAAGGCGGCAACAAATTCCGCCACTTTAGTGATGAAAATGGTGTCGGCGTTAAAAGAGTCTGAGGTGGGAAGATGAAGGTTAAAAGATGCGTCCATGAATTAATTGGACATACACCTTTGGTTGAAATTACACAGTTTTCTTTGCCTGAAGGTGTTCGCCTGTTTGCGAAACTTGAATTCATGAATCCCGGCGGAAGCATAAAAGATCGTCTTGGAATTGAGCTGTTAAATGAAGCTTTTTCCAGTGGAAAGCTCCGTGCAGGGGGAACGGTAATTGAACCAACAGCCGGCAATACCGGCATTGGACTTGCATTAGCAGCTTTAAATAAAGGGGTACAGGTTATTTTAGTTGTTCCGGAAAAATTCAGCATGGAAAAGCAGGCAATTATGAAGGCCTTAGGAGCGAAAATTATCAATACCCCAACGGAAAAGGGCATGAAAGGGGCAATTGCAAAGGCACAAGAGCTGGTTCAGGAGATACCAGGCTCGTATTGTCCGCAACAATTTGCCAACCCTGCCAATCCTGCAACGTATTATAAAACACTTGGCCCGGAAATTTGGGAACAACTGGACGAAAGAATTGATATTTTTATAGCGGGTGCTGGTTCAGGCGGTACATTTATGGGCACAGCTCAGTTTTTAAAGGAAAAGAATAAGGCAATAAAAACAGTCATTGTTGAGCCAGAAGGTTCGATTTTAAATGGCGGTAAGCCGGGGCCTCATAGAACAGAGGGCATTGGGATGGAATTTTTGCCTTCGTTCATGGAACCGGAATACTTTGATGCAATTTATACTGTATCAGATGATGATGCCTTTCGATTGGTCAAGGAGCTGGCTCGAAAAGAAGGGCTGCTGGTTGGAAGTTCATCCGGTGCCGCATTCTTTGCCGCTTTAAAAGAAGCGCAAACGGCCAAGCCGGATACCAATATTGTTGTTATTTTTCCTGACGGCAGTGAACGGTACTTAAGCAAGAAGATTTTTGAAGGAGGCATTTAAATGAAACGGAAAACAAGAATGATCCATGGTGGTATTAGTGAGGACCCGGCAACTGGAGCTGTTGTGTATCCGATCTATCAAGTAAGCACCTATAAGCAGGAAGGTGTTGGCGGCCACAAAGGCTATGAATATTCTAGAACCGGAAATCCTACAAGACATGCTCTTGAAGAGTTGATTAAAGATCTTGAGGGCGGCACTGCCGGCTTTGCGTTTGGTTCCGGAATGGCAGCCATTACGGCAGTTATGATGTTGTTTAACAGCGGCGATCATATTATTTTGACAGATGATGTCTATGGTGGAACTTTTCGGGTTGTGACAAAAGTATTAAACCGAATGGGCATGGAATTTACATTTGTCGATACAAGTGATTTGGAAAATGTAAAACGCGAAATCAAGGCAAATACAAAAGCGATTTATATTGAAACGCCGACAAACCCATTGTTAAAGGTAACGGATATCGAAGCAGCAGCAGTCTTAGCAAAAGAAAATAATTTGTTAACTATCGTTGATAATACCTTTTCTACGCCATATTGGCAAAATCCTCTTGAACTTGGCGCCGATATTGTTCTTCACAGTGCCACGAAATATATCGGCGGTCACAGTGATGTTGTGGCAGGACTTGTAGTTGTGGGCAGTGAACAGCTTGCAAGGGATTTACATTTTGTGCAAAATTCTACCGGAGGGGTGTTAGGACCGCAGGATTCCTGGCTTTTGATTAGAGGGATTAGAACATTAGGGATCCGTATGGAAGAGACAGAAGCCAACACAAAGGCAATTGCAGCCTTTTTACAATCCCATCCAAAAGTGAAGAAAGTATACTACCCCGGGCTTGAAACCCATCCTGGCCATGAAATTGCAAAAAAACAGGCAAGGGGCTTTGGAGGAATGATTTCCTTTGATGTAGGCACTTCCGAAAATGCTGATCGCTTGTTAAGCAAGGTCAAATACTTTACTTTAGCGGAAAGTCTTGGAGCAGTCGAAAGCTTAATCTCCGTGCCAGCTAGGATGACACATGCCTCGATTCCAGCCGAACGCAGGAGAGAACTGGGAATCACCGATGGGTTGATTCGTATTTCTGTAGGAATTGAGGATGTTGAAGACCTGATTGCCGATTTAACTCAAGCGTTAGCATAATTTTGCCTTTTCATAATGCGAAAGTAACCTTATTTTCAAAAAAATACCTTAAAATGGTTTACAAAGTTTGTGATTGTGGATATAATTACCGTATCGAGTAAATGATTCCAAAGGAGGTCGAATGAAATGATGAATTTGATTGCTTGCGTTCAGTCCAGAATTGCTGGTAGTAAAACTTTATATTTATATATCATGCATTCGACCAGATTGGAACGGGTCTAGTAGGTTTTAGTCTATTTACCTTTCCATGCCGCAGGGAGAATGCTGCCTTGCGGTATTTTTGTGCTCAAAAAACCGCAAGGGAGTTCTAATCTTCTTGCGGCTTTTTTATGCCCTTTTTACTCGCCAAATAGAATTAAGCTGCATACATTAAAAATGCTGCCGGAGGTGATCAAGATGATACTGAATTTCTTTTCTACGATTACGATTTAAGAAAAATATCCTGACCACAAAGGATTCTGCTTTTTCTAGGAGATGGTTGAGAAGAGTGATGAACATTATAAAAATCGAACGGTTTTCATTTATCACTTATGGTAATTCAAGTTTTTCCGTGAAAGGTGGTGATCATTATAACGCTGAATATTTTCTTTTTAACAATCACAATTAAAAGGCGAATGGTAAGCCTGGAGGAAGCCAGGCAGCAGGAAATGGTTGAGAAGCTTTATGAACAGAACAAAGATAAACAAATTTCCGCGTACCGCTTAATGTAGGGAATATATAAATAATATGAAAGGTGGTTTTGTAGATGATTTTTCTAATTCAAGGCCGGGGAGCTAGTTTATGGGGGATGAAGGATACTTCTTAGCTGGAGGATTGGGGCCATTATTTGGTGCAGTTGAAAGAAGTTAACGGGG
>NZ_BCUZ01000141.1 GCF_001591485.1 Neobacillus fumarioli NBRC 102428
TGAAGGACCAAACTCTTGCGGTAAGGCGAGGGAAAAGTCCTTCATAAGCAGAATGAAGGACCAAACTCTTGCGGTAAGACGGGGGAATCGTCCTTCATAAGCAGAATGAAGGACAAATCTCTTGACCATGGAATCGTCCTTCCTAAAGAACAAATGTCTTGTATCATGCCCTAGAATATGTTCTTTTTTGCTATGGTAAAGACCTCCTAAATTGCATAACCTTAATAGCCTACTTCGACTGATGCGACAACGATGTACATCAGATCATTTTTATCTCCTTTTTCCTCAATGACAACCCCACTTGTTGTCAACATTCCGCCATCCATTACTTCCACTGATACTTTTCCAAATGGTAACGTCTTTTTTACAGCTTCAATATCTAGTTTCTCCTTATCGCAAGGAACGGCCAGTTTTACATTGACGATCATATTGTCTAAGCTATTTCCGGGCAGGACTGAGCGGATACCAGGCATTGAATTAAAGTGAATGGCATTTTTAACAGCGCGAATCGCTGCTTTTGTAATATCCTGACCGTGTACATCAATACCCATTCCTGTTTCAATAAACATTAGTTTTTCCATTACAATACACCTCTTATTTTGTTTATGATGATATTTTATCAAAAATATGATTATAGTTTCTATTTTGTTTATGACCGCTTTGTGACTGGAGCCCGGTTTTTGCCGCTCCTGCGGTAGTTATCAGCCGTTTTTTACGCTCGAATTCAGTTTCATACACCAAAAGTCCATCCAAAGAAATAATCGACACCGTCCTGCAATCAGGCGATCAAGCCATCTTCAAGTTGACAGAACAGGAAATCAGGGACATGTTAAATATATAAGTTAGTGAGCATCCCGGGAAAAGCAAATCCCACGGGTTGCTTTTTATAAATAAAAGGAAAATATTTCTATTAAATTGAAATTTTTAAGAGTATTATATAAATATTTCAAAAATTAAAGTATAATAAGTATTTAGGTACCCGCTTGAATGGCTATATATTACGATTACCGTTGCACTGTTGTGGAGGCTAACTGTCACATGGATGATTTTTTTGAGGAAGCGTATGTTGAAATTTATCAATCCATTATAAAACATAATCCCGATGCTGTGATTGTTTTTACAAGAGAAGGGAAGGTAAAAGAAGTAAACCTGATTGTAACGAACCTTTTAGGCTATGATGCACAAGAAATTCAAGGCTTACATTACCAACAATTGATCGTTTCGTATGAAATAGAAAAGGTGGACCAATACTTTGAGGAAGTTTTGCATGGAAAATCTTATAGCGGTGAATTAAATGCCGTCCACAAAAGTGGGAAAATTCTGCCTTTGCAAGTAAAAGGTATCCCTTTGACGGTGAATAAAGAGATTGTAAGTGTTTTTTGTGTAGCTAAAGACTTCACTTTGCAAAAGCAATTGGAAACCTCTTTAAAACAATATCGTTTATTAGCGGAAAACTCTCTTGATCTCATCCAATTTGTGAATCTGGATGGGATTGTGACCTATGCATCTCCATCCCATAAATGGTTGCTCGGTTATGGCTCTGAAGAATATGTTGGGAAATGGGTGTTTCACCGGCCAGAAAAGGAAGTAGATGAAAAGTTTAAAGAAATGTTTTTTAATATGGTCTTATCGCAAAAGCCTTGCACATGTGAAATTGTTCGGGAACATAAAGAAGGCGGCCTTGTTTGGATCGAATTAATCGGTACACCGATGTTTGATCAAGAAGGCAAAATTGAGTATATGTTGCTTGTCGGCAGAAACATCACGGAACGAAAGAAATATGAACGGGAGTTAGAGCATTTAGGTTTACATGATGCCTTGACAGAGCTGCCAAATCGGAGACTTTTTAATGAAAGAATGGACCATGCTTTAAAAGAAGCAAAAAGATATGGAAGAAAATTTGCTGTCATGTGCTTAGATATGGACAATTTCAAACGAGTCAATGATACGTTCGGCCATGCTGCCGGAGATGAATTATTAAGGCAATTTTCCATAAGGGTAAAGCAATGTCTTCGGGAAAGCGATACCATTGCCCGACAAGGCGGTGATGAATTCGTAATCCTTCTGCCTGAAATTCAAAATGAAGAAGATGCATTAAAAATTGCGGGCAGAATTCTCGATTCACTTCAAGAACCATGGCATATCGGCAAAAATATTTTTTTCAGAACGACGTCGAGTATTGGACTTGCCTTTTACCCTATGGACGGAGATACGCGGCATTCCTTGCTGAAACATGCGGATGAAGCACTTTATAAGTCAAAAGAGAGCGGTAAAAACAATATTAAAGTTTATAGTGAGCTTAGAGCATGATTTATACGATTGTTTTATTTATTCTTGCAGGAATGGCCGAAATTGGTGGAGGATACTTGATCTGGCTAGTATTGCGTGAAGGAAGACCATTCTGGTATGGAATCATCGGCGGCATTGTTTTAGTTTTATATGGTATTATTCCCACTTTACAAAAGTTCCCTTCATTTGGAAGAGTATATGCGGCCTATGGTGGGGTTTTTATCATCCTGTCCGTCTTGTGGGGATGGTGGGTCGATAAGAAAACACCTGATTTATACAATTGGCTAGGGGCAGTCATTTGTTTAATCGGAGTTTTTGTTATGCTATGGGGTCCGAGGCATTGAAATATAGGGACGGTTCTATAAAGAGCCGTCCCTGTTTTTTTAAAGTAAAGAAATTATAAATTTAGACTTTGTACAGCGCAAGCGGCCCAGCCCCTCGGGGTCAAAAACCATACTTTTAGTGCAGAAGAACATCTACCCGTCGGGACTGACCGAGGAGCTTGCGTTTTTTTTGTAATTTTTTGTTCATCATCCGTTCACATAGGGTTTTTAAACTAAGAATGTGAAATAAAGCATTGGAGGAATGGATGATGAACATGGCCTGGAAAGAAATGAAGAGAAATAAAGGGAGGTTTTTGATTTTAGGATCGATTGTTTTTCTTGTTAGTTTCTTAACGTTTATGATATCGGGATTGGCAAATGGATTATCAGAAGATAATGCTGGGCTTATTAAAGATTTACCGGAAGGGCACTTTTATATGACGAAAGAAGCGAACAAAACATATAATCTTTCAAGAATCGACAATAACACTCAAAATGACATTTTTGCCAAAAATAGTAATACTTTCGCGCTGTCCATTCAAATGGGCTTTTTAAATAATCATGACGGCAAACAGCAGAGCGTTGCCTTTGTGACATCGACTCAATCAAAATGGTTCCAACATGTGAAGAAAGGTGAAGTCATCTTCGATCGTTCCGTGGAGGACAATGGGATCAAGATTGGAGATACGTTAACGAATAAACAATCAGGTGGAAAGTTAGTTGTAAAAGGTTTTGTCCATCACAGTAAATATAGTCATGTACCAGTTGCTTATATTAATATGGACGACTATAAGGAAATGTTTAGGACTTCTGATATGCAATTGATGTATATACCAGGGGAGGACAAAGCACCAACCTTCACCGGCTTGCAAGCTTTTTCGAAGGATCAGTTTCTGAATACGATCGCCAGTTACAAAGCAGAACAAATGTCTCTTAATATGATTATTTGGTTTTTAATTGTCATCAGCGGCATGTTGTTTGCTATCTTTTTCTATATGATGAATGTTCAAAAAATGGGTTTATACGGCATTTTGAAAGCGATTGGGGTGAAAACAAGTTCATTGTTTCGTATGATGTGGACACAAATGGCTGTTATTACGGTCATTGCCCTTATCCTTTCCATTGCCCTTAGTGAAGTTTTTAATCACATGGCGCCAAAAGGTGTGCCTTTTCAGTTCACATTTGAAATAACCTTTCAATTATCGGTAGTCTTTCTGATCATTGGATTTATTGGTTCCACACTTTCCGGTTTGCAAATCAAAAAGGTCCAGCCATTACAAGCGATTCAACAAGGAGAGATGTAATATGAGCATATTTACAATTGATGAAGTGAGAAAAACGTTTACAAATGGTGAAGTAAAGGAGGAGATCCTTAAAGGAGTAAACCTTTCGCTTCAAGAAGGGGAGGTAACTGCCTTAACAGGTGCGTCCGGTTCCGGTAAAAGCACTCTCCTTACGATCGCGGCGGGTCTTCAATCTGCTTCTGATGGGCAAGTTATTTTTGAAGGGGAAAATTTGACGGCCATGAAACCGGAACATGTTCGCAAAATCCGGGCCGGTAAATTTGGTTTTGTCTTTCAATTTGCACATCTTGTGACATTTCTTACCGTAGAGGAGCAGCTGTTGCTCATGCTGGATGTATCGGGTTCAAAACTGAATAAACAAGAACGGAAAAGAGAAATTGATAAAATGCTAAAATTGGTTGAAATGGATCATCGGAAAACCGCTTATCCAACTTCATTATCCGGCGGGGAAAAGCAGCGAGTGGCCATTGCCCGCGCCATCATCCACCAGCCCAAAATTCTGTTTGCCGATGAACCAACCGCCAGTTTGGACTCCAAAAGGTCGAAAGATGTCATGGCGTTAATTCGCGATCTAACAAGAAAGCTAAACATCGCGGCGTTAGTCGTCACACATGATGAAGAAATGCTTTCATTTGCCGATAAAATCATTAAAATGAGTGATGGACAAATCGTACAAAAAATATAGGAGCAAAACGATGACCAATATTTTAATTGTAGATGACGATATCAATATATTAAAGCTTCTAGATATTCACTTATCTGAACAAGGGTATACCGTGTTTTCGGCAAAAGATGGGATGGAAGCATTGGAAATTCTAAAGAAGGAAGCTTGTGATTTAGCCGTCGTAGATGTCATGATGCCGTTTATGGATGGCTTTAGGCTGACGGAAGAGATTCGGACCCAGTACGATATTCCGGTCATCCTTTTAACGGCAAAAAGCGAGATTGAGGATAAGGAGCAGGGATTTCAAGCGGGAACGGATGATTATCTCGTCAAGCCGTTTGAACCAAAGGAATTATTGTTCCGTATAAAAGCATTACTAAGGCGGTACGAAAGGGAGTACGATGATTCTATTTTGCGCATTGGACGTACAACGATTAACAAGAAAAGTTATGAAGTCCAGATCGACCATCGCACTATGCTATTGCCATTGAAAGAATTTGAGCTTCTATCCTACCTCGTATCTCATCCGAAACAAGTATTTTCTAGAGAACATCTAATTGAACAAATCTGGGGTCTGGAATTTGAAGGAGATGCAAGAACGGTAGATGTCCATATTAAAAGATTGAGGGAACGTTTTGCAAAATTAACGGATGATTTCCAAATCAAAACCGTCCGCGGAGTTGGATATTTGCTGGAGGTCAAGCGGTAATGAAAAACCTTTATGTGAAATTTATTGTCATCACGATTGGGATGATACTGCTCAGTTTTATCATGGCTTTTATCATTTCCAATGCGTATTACCAGCAAAAACTGAAGCCTTATAATGACGATAAAAATACCAAAGTAGCCCTTGATATTGCTGCATTTGCCGAAGAGCATCCTGAGATCGGAGTTCAAGAGTATTTAAAAAGTATTTCTAGAGTTGGATATCGAATATGTCTGATCGACAACGGCGGACACCGCACTTACTTTGGGGAACCTTTCCGGGACAAAAGCCTTTCTCATTCCGTTCAACAGCAAGTACTAGAAGGTCATATTTTTCACGGGATGCTTCATTTTCCGAAACAGACGTTTGTAACAGGCTTTTTTGCTGATGAATTAAGAAATACGATCGGGGTTCCATTGAAAGCTAACGGAAGTACCTATGCATTGTTTATCCGTCCTGATATCGAATTCCTGTTCAATGAGATGCATATTCTATTTGCCTGGATTTTGGCCATCGCGATTTTTTTGACGATCGTCATGGTTTTGATTTATACCAGATATTTAGTCAAACCGATTTCCAACATGACGAAAGCGACGAAATCACTGGCAGGGGGCGATTTTCAGGTGAAACTGGATAGTACCCGCCATGACGAGTTAGGGGAACTTTCCCGCAATTTTATGCGGATGGCGGAAAAATTAGCGCAAATGGAGGACATGAGAAAGGAATTTATCTCGAATATTTCACATGATATCCAGTCGCCTCTGTCGAATATAAAAGGCTATACAAATCTGTTGGACACCGAATCCATTAGCAAAGAGGAACGAAATCAATACATCTCGATCATAAATAATGAAATTACACGGCTTTCTACTTTAACCAAACAATTGCTGCTTCTTGCTTCATTAGACAGAAATAAGGAGATTATGAAGGAGAAACCATTTCATCTTGGCAAGCAACTAAAGGAATTGGTGCGAAATCATCAATGGGCCATTAGTGAGAAAGAAATAATGCTCAGCTATTCCTTGCCGGATTTGGAGATTGTCGCTGATCCATCACTATTGAATACCGTTTGGGATAATCTTTTATCAAATGCCATTAAATATAACAAGCCAAATGGCAGCATTGAGATTTCAATAGAGGAGAAAGAAGAGACGGTCATCGTTAGACTCGCAGATACAGGAATAGGAATGACAGAAGCAGAATTAGATCGAATATTTGACCGCTTTTACCGCGCAGACCAAGCGCGAACCCGGACAGTCGAGGGCACTGGTCTCGGGTTATCCATCGTCAAAACGATTATCGATCTGCATGGCGGCACGATTCAGGTAATAAGTAAAGAGAATGAGGGAACAACTTTTGTTGTGGAATTGCCGAGGTGAAGCAGGGGAGGGGCTGTCCAATAAATCCCTAAAAA
>NZ_BCUZ01000142.1 GCF_001591485.1 Neobacillus fumarioli NBRC 102428
CCCCTTTTTTGTGGCATTTATGTTTTTGAAACCTGCGGGCAATAATCACTGGCTTTCTTTTTTCCATTCGAATAAAGAAACATGGGTTCCTTGACCCCTTCCACTATCTTTCCAATATCCCCCTCAAATCAAGCACAGAATTTAATATATAATCCGCCTCGTGCTGTTCAAACTCACTTCTTGCATCTTTCCCTGTCAGTCCAGTTAATACGGCGGCAAACTGACAGCCCAGTTTTCTGGATGCCAATAGGTCAGCTAGTGAATCCCCTACAATTAAAATTGAATCTCCATTTTCAAGTGGCAGTTTTGTATTTAAACAGTCCGTAACAGAGGCTGCTTTTCCTTTATAGGCCATGATGTATGGGAATGGATGCGGCTTCGATAACGGACGACTGTCCGGATATTTCTGTTCGGCCTGCATGACCTCATCCTCTGTAACAATTTTATTTACATCAAAATACTCAAGCCAGCCCAAATGGTGAAAAGGCTGAATCGTCTCAAGCGCCGGCCGCCCTGTACCTACACCAATTTCGTATCCAGAGTGGCGCAAGTCCTTAAACAATTGGGCGATTTTTTCCTTCGGGGCTAATGTCATTTCCTTCGCTAGGTAACCTTCCTTCCCTAACTGCACGGATGGCTGCCCAGTTGACGCCAAAATATGTTCATCCCCAACATACCACTCCTGTGAAACATGCTCACAAATCGACCACAACTCGCCTCTAACACCGAAAATGTCCGTTTTTACTCCAAGCTTCTCGAGAACCAATTCATTTAGACACCCTAGCAGCTCCTGTTTCATCGCCTGCGAACGCTCGAAATCCTTTACAAATAAGCGAAAATCGATCTTACTATCGTAACGGCGGAGTATCTCACCAATCTCCTGCAATGTTTCACGGTTTAATGGTGCCTGACACCATTTGGTGATATTTTGAATCTCATATCCTTTAATCTGTGAAAGCAGATGGATCAGTTGATGACTAAAGACAAGATAGATCATATCCCAGTTAGCGTTAAGGCCACGCGCTTTCATAAACTTCAAGGCCTTATCGTGATCAAAGACGAGGTCCCGGATTTCTTTTATTTCTATTTCACTGTAATCGATTTTAAATTTTTCTGGTGCCAGCCCCAAGTAATTACGGCTGTACAACATCTCCCACACGGTCAGAGCGGATGCATCAAAATAATGTTCCTCACTTAATAACACTCCATCCACATCAAATAAAATCGTTTTAATCATCTGCCAACCCCCATTTCAAATTCACTTTTACACAATATCGTATCACAGCAGTTCACAAGTATAAAAGGAAAATAAAAAATAAACTTATTAATCGTGGCAATCATCAATCTCAACCGATTTGTCGTCATGCCCCATTAAGTTCCTTAAGGCTTTATAACCTATAAAATTTAACTAGTATGCTTTACATACTAGTTGTGGTATGCTACATTCTATTTAACTAATATGTATTACAAAATAGTGACGTGGGTAAATGGTAAACGTCAAATAGTCCCCACCTATTAGAAGGCCGGGACTTGAATCTAAGTCAAATTTTTGGACACATTAAAGTTAATTTTTATTAAAGTGCCTGCCCCTAAAAGAGTGGGAAGGCGATGACGCTTGACATGGATCCTCCGCGGGCATGATTCTCCCACCGAGAAGCCAGATGTCAAAACATCTTCATCGCCAAAAGAGGCTATCATGCCCGCCACTCCATGTAAAGCTGGTGCACAACCTCAAGATAGAGATTAGGCGATACGCCGAATGTTGTCCCCTACCTCTTGTGGTGTTTTTTAGCCAATGCTGCTATGAATACTTTTGAGGTTGTACCATCCTTCAATGTATTGAAATAATGCTAATTTAGCTGATTGGTAATCGATGTATTTGACGTTATGGATTTCTTCTTTCTTCAAAATGGCATGGAAAGATTCAATGCACGCGTTATCATATGGGCAACCTTTGCGGCTGAAAGACTGTTTCATATTTTTTGACTGAACATATTTGGTAAACTCTTCGCTCGTATATTGAGATCCTAGGTCGGTATGAATAACTAGCCCTTTTTCTGGAGCCTGGGTGTTATACGCGTTTGCTAACGCTTTAATCACTAAATCTGTTGTCATCGTCCGTGAAAAGGAATAACTAATAATCTTCTTAGAATGCAAGTCCAGTACAGAAGCTAAATAGCACCAACCGTTTTTAACAGTGTGGATATAAGTAATATCTGCCACCCATTTTTCATTGATAGAATTTGTTGAAAAATCTTGATCTAATAGATTTTCTCGTTCTTCAACCTTTTGTTTACTCGAATATGGACGGTATTTTTTTGAAACGATTGAACGAATTCCAGCTTTTTTCATTAAGCGCTGGACTCTTTTCAGGCTCACCAAATAGCCATCTTTTTGAAGGGTGATATGGATTTTAGGAGCACCATAGCGCTGTTTACTTTCTGTGTGGATTTCCATAATTTTTGCGGTTAATTCCTTATTTTCTTTGTCACGATTAGACTCGGCATGTTGAAGTGATTCATAATACATACTTCTAGGTATTTCTAGGTATTTCTAATACTTTGCAAAGTGTTTTGATGGAATACTGGTCTTTATGTTGATCAATCACAGAAACGAGCTCTGCTTGACTTAACTTCTCGCGAATATAGTCATAGCCTTTTTTAAGATTTCGTTTTCCTCCTGAAGTCGGCGAATTTGTTTTTGCAGCTTGGCAAAATCATCAGGAGTGACAGATGTGTCAACTTCCAAACTGACTGGGGAATATTTTTTAATCATTTGTAGATCGTTACATCTGATATGCCATATTCGCCACTTAAATCTTTCACGGAGCTGCCATTGTTAAAAAGATCAACAACCATTTTTTTGAAATCTTCATTAAATTTTTTGCCAGTAATTTGGTTACCCATAAGGACACATCCTTTCATTTTCATTATGGTCAGTTTTGGAAAATTTAACTTAGATGTGTCCATGGATTTATACTAGCATGATAATTAAATTACTAAATTATAAATAACCGACGAACAGTGCCAGTAGCACCGCTCGGGTTTGTCTTATTCATCCCCAAAAAAACTCATACGTCGCCACCATCTTCCGAAACGATCCTTCGTCTTTTATTGGAAGCAGTGTTTTTTCTGATGTGTACGTATGATAACACTCGTAATGGATGACCGTGTTGATCATATCGAGAACGACTTTGTCTTGCCGCTTTATTATCATTGAGCAGAGTGGACAGCGCAATTTTCCATAAATTGTAGACATTTGATCCCCATCCCCTTTACATGAGATTTGCGAATCCCTCTTGCCGAACAAAGAGAGGTTCGGAAAGAAGGATGCACTGTTCATATTTTTCACCGCTTCCCTCCACTTCTCCTCTCAAAATACACATGCAACCTATATTCACAAATCTCCTGCGTCCATTGGTACAAAGTTGCTTCGTTCGCTGGTGCAATGGAGAAGTTCAACGAGAAGACGTTATTTTCAAACGAGACGAGTCCGTTTGAGCTGCCGCTCCATTTGGTCATCGGCATTTTGGCGATGAGTTTCGCCACTTTTTGTTCGTCGTATTGCCATAATCGCTTCGTTTCCCCGTCGGAGAAGTCGATGCGTTTTCGGTATTCTTTCTCCATAAAGTATTGATGGAAAAATGGCGCGACTTCGTTCGGCGTCATTGGCAAGTGCCAGCGCGACGGTCCGCGGTTGAGCATCGCCTGCAAGACAACCATTTTATAGCTTTTTGTCATCGTCGTTCGTTCGACTTCGACAAGCCATGATTCGTACTTTAAAAACACTTCTTTTTCCCGCTCCGACAATTCATCCACCCAATAAAGAAATCCAACGTACGATTTAAACTCGTCTCTGTATTCTTTTGCTTCGCTTCGCCCGTGCAAATGCAGCTCTAAATACGTCGGGCGGCGGCCGAGTTCTTGCTTCAGTTCTTGGTAATCGTGCAATAGTTTTTCGCGGCGCGGCTGACGCTTCCGCCTCATTTCTTCCAACAAGTCAATAACGCGCACGTCCAAGTCTAGTTCGCATAGCTCTGGAACAGTCGGAAGCAGCTTTTCTCTTTTCTTGTTTGTTTCCCCGCGCTTCGTGTCAAAAAGCGAAAGTTTCACATCCGCGTTGCGATAGTTCCCGATTAAGTCAATAATGACACAATATTGTTTCGCTGGATGAAGGCGCAAGCCGCGCCCGACTTGTTGCGTAAATACAGTGAGTGATTCTGTCGGACGGACGAATAATAGCGTATCGACCGCTGGAATATCGACACCTTCGTTAAATAAATCAACCGTAAAAATCGCATCTAATTCGCCTTTTTCGAGCATCGAAATCGCTTTCGAGCGCGTGATATGTACTTGCTTGGAATGCAAGCTAACCGTACGGTAGCCGTGTTCGTTGAAATAATTTGCTAAAAAATCTGCTTGGCGAATCGACGAACAAAACACGAGCGTTTTCGTTTACTTATGTTTCTCCCAAGCCCGCAAAATATTTTCCGCCATTTCTGTCCGCAATTGAGCTTGCAATAATTGTGTTTCGTCATAGCGGTTGCCGCGCCATGCGATTTTCGTATAGTCGGTATCGTCATACACGCCGTAATAACGGAACGGCGCAAGCCACCCGCGCTGCACTGCTTCGATAAAATCGATGCGGTACGCCACATTCCCGTCGCAAATAGCGTATACGTCTTTATAGTCATTACGGTCAGGCGTAGCCGTAATGCCAAGTAAAAACTTCGGCTGGAAATAAGCAAGCACCCGGTTATATGACTTAGCTGCCGCATGGTGAAATTCATCGATAACGATCAGATCAAACGCATCTTTCGCGAATATTTCGAGATGTTTTTTCATGCTTAACGTAAAAATCGACGCAAAGACGACATCGGCTTGTCCTTCTTATGCTTTGCCGTCATAAATCCCAAACGTCTTATCGGAAAGCACCTGCGCAAACGACTGCTTCGCTTGATGCAAAATTTCTTCGCGATGGACGATAAATAGCACTCTTTTAAACTTTCGGGCAAAAAAGGCAGCTAAATACGTTTTTCCGAGCCCTGTCGCCATGACAACCATGGCGCGTTTGTATCCTCCTTCGGCATATGTCGCTTCCAGTTGCGCGAGCGCTTCCACTTGCGCAAAACGCGGCTGAATCGCTCCATATGAAACGGTTAGATCATAAACAACTTCCGCTTCTTCTTTCGTTGATGGCCGTTCAGCTGGAAGCATCAGTTCCACTTCTTCCAACTGCGCCCACTGTCGCACTAAATTCGAATGGCGTTGATGATAATCGGCATATTGCTTTTCATAGTCTTTTAATGTTTCCTCGTGTACTTGTACCGTTTGCTCGGCGTAAAAAAGCGATAAAAACTCGCTCATCACTTCGGCAAAGACGGTTTCTTCGACGCATTTGTGCAGCCCGATGTTCCACTACACACCGCTCGTTAATGCCGAGCGAGATAAGTTGGATGAGCCGGTAATAAAATAGCCATCGTTTTTATCTTCAAACAAATACGCTTTCGGATGAAAAGAAACGCCGTTGCTTTTCCATAAGCGGACTTCGATATTCGGATGGATCCCTACTAACTCCCGCAACGCGTCCGGCTGTGTGACATACAAATAATCGCCAGCGCAAATTTTAATATCGGCTCCCCGCTCAGCTGCTTGCTTTAACGGTTCTTTGATAGCTTCCACGCCCGACTTCATCACAAACGACGTCAATATATAAATCGAGGAGGATGTTTCGATATGTTCTTTTAGTTTTTCGATCAGATGACTTTTAACAAACTCGACTTTACTCATCGTGTACCTCGATCAAAAAGATCTTTTCTTGAAAACCTCCTCGCTTTTCCGCTTTTTCCGCGCGAACCGCCTCGACTTGCTCAATCGTTGCCCCATGGCATTCGGCAAGCGCATGGATAATCTCCAACAAATCCGCCAACTCTTCTACTGCTGTCACATCGTCTTTCGCGTTCATATATTCTTCCAGCTCTTCAAACGATTTTTTTCGTAACTCCTGGCGGTATTCTTCGCCGCTTAATGTTCGCATCGCAAACGTCTTCCCTCCCGCTTCAATGATTTGTGGAATTTTGTCGCGGACAAGCTTGTTGTAAACTGGCATCGTATTCTCTCCTCTTCTTTTCATCTCTTCCTGTTTTACAATATTCCCCTCTCCTTTGGAACAAAAAAGCTGCGCTTAAAGTGGTTATTTGTATCGCTTCAACCGCTCTTTGAGCGCCTCGACATCGACTGGCGTCTCAGGCGGGGCAGGTGCTTCCCATTGCTTTTTGTATTCTTCCAACCAATCCGGCACACACTCTTTCCGAATCGGCGCAGCGCTCGCCATCGAGTAAACCTTCTTTCGCATCCTTGCCTGCTCGATGTCGTGAACCGTTTTATAATGCTTGTTTTGCCAATCTGTCAGCACAGCCTCAACATATTTCCATGACGTACTCCCATATTCGAGCGCGGTTTTCAGCGCTTCAAGCACAATCGAGGCACCCATTTTCTCGATCCAGCTGTTCATTCGCTGCTTCACCTGTTCATTATAAGGGTAAAAATGATGTTGACGATAAAAGGGGCTG
>NZ_BCUZ01000143.1 GCF_001591485.1 Neobacillus fumarioli NBRC 102428
GTCAAGATGTTAGAGGGTGAAATTATGGAATACCAATACCCGATTGATTACAGCTGGTCAACTGAGGAAATTATTGATGTCATTAAATTTTTTGAAGCGGTTGAGAAAGCTTATGAAACGGGAATTGAACGTGATGAACTATTAAGGCATTACCGTCGCTTTAAAGAAATTGTTCCCAGTAAGCATGAGGAAAAGACACTTTGTGGCGAATTTGAAGCCATCAGCGGATATTCCTCTTATCGGACAATGAAAAAAGTAAAAGAAGCATCATCTGGCGATCGGATTGTTATGAATAAATAAGAATAGCTCCCGGAGATAATCCGGGAGCTTTTTTTAAAAGTAAAGAAATTTTGACTTTGAAAATTGACTAGCGCAAGCGCCTAGCCCGTCGTTATGTGCTCCTGCGCCGAAGCTTATTCGAAGAAGCGTATGTTCAGCTCGTCGCATACCTTGCTCCTGCGCCAAAGCTTATTCGAAGAAGCGTATGTTCAGCTCGTCGCATGCCAACAAGGAAGGATTATTGGAGAAGGAGGCAGGCTGACCAAGGCGCTTGTGCTTTTCTTATCCGTGAACAGCTAATTTGTACAATGGAGCTGTTTTTGTAAATGCATACTTGATTTTCTCCAATAATTTATTTGTATCTAATTTGATAGCTTCTTCGCGGCTAATCGAAAGCCCGCATAAGATTTCAGCTTTCTTTATTGTTTGTAATCGTTCAAAATGAGCAAGCAAATCATTTTTACTCATCGTTTCATGTTGAATGCTTTCTGGTTTTGTATGATCCAGTGACCAAACAAAATCTTTTGGGATTTCGTTATAAATTTTGTTTACAGAGTCCGCAAATCTTGCTCCGATTTCAACTTTGTTCGGTGCCTCATAAATTATCGCAAACCAAATGAATAAATGAGTATGCCATAAGCCGATTTGAAAATGAGACAGCATTTTGTATCCTCGGGGATTGCTGGCAAATGCCACCCAAGTATCATTTGGCGCATTTGTCGTTCTTCTAGCATGTTTAGCAACATGAAAAAACATTTCATCACCGGTTATAGCGGTTAATGTTGGTGCAAAAATAGCCCCCAGGCTCTCCAATTTGGGACGAACCACACCTTTGATCGCTTCCATTCTTGGTTCAAGGCCTTCTATTAAAAAGGTATCGAAATCATCTTTTGTAAAACCTTTAAAATCCATTTTTCCATCCCTCTTACACGTTTTTGTTATATATTGTAGCATACCGTATGAAATTGAAAAAACATCCTGCCTTCTAGGTGAAAGCACATATTTGTTCCAATATGACAAGATGGCTCATAAGATAAAGTAAAACAATTATTTGAATAATAAAAAAATGGTGATTGAGAAAATTGGCAAATGATTAGGAAGGGGAGGAGAACGATGAAACAATTAATGAATACTTCACTTAAAAAAGCCCGCGAGAAAGAAAGAACAGCGGTATTAAGATTGGAAATGGATTATGAATTAGCGGTATTATTTGAAGCAATTGAAGAAAAGAATGAGAAAAAAGTAAAAGAGTGCAAACAAAAGCTGGAAAAAATTCGTCTGGAATTAATAAGGCTTAAAGCATTGTAAGGATCATTCAACTTTTTTCAAGGAGTAACAAGTCGGAATGGTGCAGGAAAGATTGTATTATTAAACGAACTCCAAACAGGGAAGGGGGGTTCGTTTATTATTGAGTAGCTATTCACTCCCTTATTGCTAAAAGTTGCCAAACAACATCATTTTGTTTAATCTATAAGTACATTCATTTATTGTGTATGATTAATACTACATACGTTAATTGTCAGGATTTCATTATTTTCAGTGGAGGAAAGCTATGAATTGGGAACTTATTTATTCCCATGCAGTGCAATGGGTGAAAGAAGCAGGAGAAAACATTCGATTATCCTTTGATAAGACATTAAATATTCAAACGAAATCAAATCGGAATGATCTTGTCACGAATATCGATAAAGAGACCGAACAATTTTTTATTGATAAAATTCGGGCTGTCTATCCCGAGCATAAAATTATGGGCGAAGAAGGTTTAGGAGATCAGCTAGAGAACCTTGATGGGATTGTATGGCTAATTGACCCGATTGACGGCACGATGAATTTTGTTCATCAGCAACGAAATTTTGCTATTTCTCTTGGAGTGTATGAAAATGGGGTTGGCAAAATCGGGCTCGTTTATGATGTTGTTCATGATGAATTATATCATGCGATTAAAGGACATGGTGCTTTCTTAAATGACAAAAAAATCCCGGCTTTACATAATAGAGAAGTGAAAGATTCCATAATAGCCTTAAATGCGACATGGGTGATGGAAAACCGAAGCATTGATCATCATTTGCTGATTCCTTTGGCCCGCGATGCAAGGGGGACAAGATCATATGGCAGTGCGGCATTGGAATTGGTATATATCGCTGCCGGAAGAATGGATGCTTATATTTCCTTGAGATTATCTCCTTGGGATGTCGCCGGCGGTGCCGTTATCGTAGAGGAACTCGGAGGAATCGTAACTAATTTAAGAGGGGAGAAGCTTGATTACCTTTCAAAAGATTCACTGTTAGTTGCAAGGCCTGGCCTGCACCAAACGATTCTGCATGATTATTTAAAAGATGGTAAATGGTGAAAAAAGAAGCCCGTTAGGCTTCTTTTTTTACAAGTAAAGCAAGTATAAATTTTGACTTCGAGAATTGTCCAGCGCAAGCGGCCTATTCCCTCGTTATGTGTTCATAAGCCATAGCTTATTCGAAGAAGCTTATGTTCAGCTCGTCACATCCTACTAGGAGGATTATTCGGAGAAGCAGGCAGGCTGACCAAGGCGCCCCGCGCTTTTCTTACAACTGTCCTCGTTCGCGCATTTTCTTTTTCGTTGAAAATCCCAGCCCCATTATGATGATGACGGCAGCAATGCATCCAAGTACTCCTAAGAAGCTTTTTTCAGCAATTGCTACGCCGATCCCGATAATACTTGCTGCAGCCAGAATAGCATATATAAGCATTGGCCATTTTACTCGGTTCATATAAAAAACCCCTTATTTAACATTCATTATGTTACCCTTTTATTTTACATAAAATCCATTTAAGTTTCCACCATTAATATGGTATAATATTTTAGTTGCGAATAAGAAACTATAAATAAGTTATATTTATATATTGAATATAGTCAGGAGTGGAATTTTTTTGAAATTTAGAAATGATATTCGAAACATAGCAATTATTGCCCATGTAGACCACGGAAAAACTACATTGGTCGATCAATTATTACGGCAATCAGGTATATTTCGTTCAAACGAGCATGTAGAAGAACGTGCCATGGATTCAAATGATTTGGAAAGAGAACGCGGGATTACGATCCTGGCAAAGAATACAGCAATTCAATATAAAGATACGAGAATTAATATTTTAGATACACCTGGACATGCTGACTTTGGTGGAGAAGTGGAACGAATCATGAAAATGGTGGATGGTGTTTTGCTTGTCGTTGATGCTTATGAAGGGTGTATGCCGCAAACACGCTTTGTATTGAAAAAAGCATTAGAGCAAAATTTAACACCCATTGTAGTAGTCAATAAAATTGACCGTGATTTTGCCCGTCCTAAGGAAGTCGTCGATGAAGTGATTGATTTATTTATTGAACTTGATGCAAATGAAGATCAATTAGAATTCCCAGTTATCTATGCATCGGCGATTAATGGTACAGCAAGCCTGGATCCCAATAAGCAGGATGACAATATGCAATGCTTATATGAGGCGATTATTGAACATATTCCAGCGCCCGCAGATAACAGTGATGAACCGCTGCAATTTCAGGTTGCCCTGCTTGATTATAATGAATATGTTGGAAGAATTGGAATTGGCCGAGTATTTCGCGGTACAATGAAGGTCGGGCAGCAAGTTGCTTTAATGAAACTTGATGGCTCTGTGAAACAATTCCGTGTGACAAAAATTTTCGGCTTTTTCGGCTTAAAGCGCGAGGAAGTACAAGAAGCAAAAGCCGGAGATTTAGTAGCTGTTTCCGGGATGGAGGATATAAATGTCGGTGAGACAGTTTGTCCAATTGATCATCAGGAAGCACTGCCGGTTTTACGGATTGATGAACCAACATTACAAATGACATTTGCTGTAAATAATAGCCCGTTTGCTGGCCGTGAAGGAAAATATTTAACTGCAAGAAAAATCGAAGAGAGACTTATGGCACAGTTGCAAACCGATGTAAGTTTGCGAGTAGAAAATACTGATTCACCGGATGCCTGGATTGTTTCCGGTCGTGGGGAACTCCATCTTTCTATCTTAATTGAAAATATGCGCCGTGAAGGATACGAACTTCAAGTATCAAAACCGGAAGTAATTGTAAAAGAAATCGATGGCGTCCGCTGTGAGCCGATCGAAAGAGTGCAAATTGATGTACCGGAAGAGCATACAGGGGCGATTATGGAATCCCTTGGTGCCCGCAAAGGTGAACTTTTGGATATGATTAATAATGGCAATGGTCAAGTACGGTTGATTTTTAATGTTCCTGCAAGAGGCTTAATCGGCTATACAACCGAATTTTTAACCCTTACACGAGGATACGGAATTATTAACCATTCTTTTGACAGCTATCAGCCGATGGCTCCGGGACAGGTCGGCGGAAGGCGCCAAGGCGTTCTCGTGTCAATGGAAACTGGAAAAGCTTCCACTTATGGTATAATGCAAGTAGAAGACCGGGGCACTATTTTCGTTGAACCTGGAACGGAAATTTATGAGGGAATGATTGTCGGAGAGCACACCAGGGAAAATGATCTAACGGTGAATATCACAAAGGTTAAGCAGCAGACAAATGTCCGCTCCGCCACAAAAGACCAGACATCAGTGATTAAAAAGCCGCGTATTATGTCGTTAGAGGAGGCGTTGGAGTATTTAAATGAAGATGAATATTGTGAAGTAACGCCGAAATCCATCCGCCTAAGGAAAAAAATTCTTGATAAAAATGAACGTGAACGATTAGCCAAAAAGAAAAAATATGCCGAAATGAGTTAATGAACGTGGGGTGCATGCTGTGGGCGAGTTGAAATCCTTCTCCCCAAGTTTGAGGTTTTTCATTGAGCTTTCTGCCGGGAATTCTCCAATCACAAAAAGCGATATTGAAACAGGGGTTTTATTGCAATATATTTTTATTGTCATACTGTCAATTATTGTGTACAGATTAGGATTTGCCAAAAAATTGCCTCTTTTAAAGAATGTTATTATTTACTTTTGCCTCGTCGTTGGCTGTTTAATTTTATTATTATTTTCTTATGGGCTGCCGATTGCCGAAGGATTATTGGTGGCTGCAGTTGTCTTAGGTATTTATAAGATTCGTTTGCACCAATCGAAAAAGCATAGGACAGAAGCAAAATAGGCGGGGGTTTTCAAATGAAATCTGTGCAGGATGCGTTATATAATTGGCTCACCATTAAGGTTGTCGTTGATGCTCGTCCCGATGACACCGCGGCAAATGAAACACTAAAACACTTTGATGAAATATTGATATCTGAATTTCACGTGAATCAAATAGACATCACGAAAGATGATGAGATGTATAATCTTTCCTATGTTCAAAATGGAGAGAGGAAGAAAGCCCGATTTCCCCGGGAATTAATTGAGATTATGTTAAATCAAATTAACAAAGAGCCGGAAAAATACGTAAATTATCCTTGAAGAATAAAGAAAAACCACAAGTTCTAATGAACTTGTGGTTTTTTTACCATTCATCTTGATCATGTCTTGTTCGGTAAAACCGAAAATTGCCTGTAGCAATTCTTTCGTGTGTTCTTGCAGCGATCCTCTCATTGCATTCTTGGCACATATATGTATGAATCGGACGATTTCGCAGCCGCTTGGCAATAAGTGATTCGTCATCCAAAGTTTCAATTTTATCACAAATAACACATTTTACTCTCATGAAGGCACCTCTTCATTTCATTTATCGAATCTGAATACTTATATTATAGCAGACGAATGGCTTGCAGGTGACCATTGTATTTATTTGATGAAGAAACGGGGATAGTAGTAATATTAAAATAACTGTTTTTTATTTGGAAATAAATCATAAAGGGGACATTAAGATGGTAAATGCAGTTGAACCGAAACTAATTAAGCCTTTATATGATGAACTTCAGAAGGAGAGATTTGTCACGCTGGCTACCATTGACTATGAAACGGGAGGCCCTAATGTCAGTGCAATTTCATGGGTGTTGGCAAAGGATGAAAGTACGATTTATTTTGCAGTAGATAATCGTTCAAGAATTCTGGAGAATATTAAAAATAAGAATTTGGTTGTTATTACACTAATCGCAAATGAATCGACTTACTCCATACAAGGAGAAGCTTATATATTAGAGGAAAGATTGCCGGATGTGCCGCTAAAACTAGCATTGGTAAAGGTGGATATAAAAGAAGTAAGGGATGTTATGTTTTATGGTTCTAAAATCGTAACCGAGGTACAGTATGACAAAACCTATGATAAAAGGGCAGCCGAAAAACTAGATAGACAAGTAATGGAAGCATTAAGAAATTCATAAATGTTCATGAAAAAAAGGGGCTG
>NZ_BCUZ01000144.1 GCF_001591485.1 Neobacillus fumarioli NBRC 102428
ACACTACCAACGTAGATAAATAGTTACTCTTTTTAATACCAAGCCAAACAATGATTCACTAAGGACAGCCAACAATGCCACGGGAACTGCGCCAATCATTAAAAGCCCCGTGTCAAACATGGCGATCCCGTTCATAATGTAATTTCCTAATCCTCCCCCGCCAATCAGGACGGCCAAAGTGGCACTTGCAATTACTTCGACGGAAGCGGTTCGAATGCCGGCTAGCATGACCGGCAGTGCCAAAGGAAATTCGACCTTCACAATCGTTTGAAACCGGCTCATTCCCATACCGTAAGCTGCTTCCCGGATTGAGGGATCAATTTCTTTGAAGGCCACATAGGTATTAATTAAAATCGGCGGACAAGCCAGAACTGTCAAGGCCAGCAAAGCTGGTTTAAACCCAACACCGAGGATTGGCATGGCTAAGGCCAGTATCGCAAGGCTCGGGATAACACGTGTCACGTTAACAAGATTAATTACGGGTTCCGCTATTTGGGCTGTCTTAGAAATATAAACACCTAGCGGGATACAGATAATCATCGCTACGAGAATGGAAGCTAAACTCAACTCCATATGCTGAATAAGATTTGAGTAGAAAGTAGAAGAATTAGTAGAAAAATAGTTTTGAATTTCACTGATCATGTATACCATCCCCCTTTCTTATGCCAATTTCGGACGGAACAGCCATTCAATTCCGCGGAATAACAGATCTGCAAGAATTGCCAAGACAGCAATACTGACTGTACCAGCTATAATTTTGTCAGGGTAGGAACGATATAATCCATCGAAAATTAAAGTACCAAGCCCGCCGGCACCAATCCAAGCCGCCACCGAACCAATACTGATCGTTGAAACAGCCGCCACACGAATGCCGGCGATGATGACAGGGACAGCTAATGGCATCTCAATTTCCAAGAGGATTTGCCCTCTATTCATCCCCATCCCTTTGGCCGCTTCCAACATCATCGGATCAATGCCCTTGATGGCTGCGACGACATTGCGAATCAAAATCATTTGCGAGTATGCAACCAGCCCTACAATGGCCGTTTGTACATCCAACCCTGTAAGCGGTATCAAAAATGCGAACAACGCTAGACTCGGAATGGTATAAAGGATGCCGAAAAAACCCGTCACTGGTAAATACAATCGCTGAAACTTGCTGACAAGAATACCGAGTGGAATCGCAATTACCAACGCTATGCCCAATGAAATAGCCGTCATGGATAAATGCTGCAAAAAAAGTTGCAAAACGCTGTCAAAATTGGTAAACAAATATTTCATGTTCCCTCACCCGTCTTCTCAAACATACTTTTTTTGATGTCTTTCTCATACACTCACCTCTCTTTGTTTGTACCTTTATTGATGCAAGTTCCGTGCCAACCTTTCATATCCACGGCAATGACACGATTTCCTCAATAAATTGAACCATTTTCGAAAAAATTCCTAAATGAATTGCACAAAAAATCAACAGTCTTGTTGTTGAATTTTTGTGCAGCCGCTTACTTTTTGCAATAAAAAAAACAGGGCGCTAAGTCCTGTTTCTCTAACAAATTCTCTAAAAATGGCAAGGGATAATAAATTTGGGATAGCACCTGACAGGGCTAATCCTGCAAAAGATGGTGCTCTGTTACAAAGGTCCAGGCTGTCTGGGTAATGTCCCGGTGTTGGATGTCCACCTTGTACAAAAGTTCTAGCATATTTTGATTCGTTAGAACATTTGAGATTTGAGCGAGAATTTTCCTCAGTTCAGTTTTTGTCGTCAAGGTTCGTCTCAAAATGACGGGCGCCGCATCATAAGGGGGGAAAACATGGCGGTCATCCTTAAGGATGACTAGATGGTCGGATGTAACCCGGGCATCATCCTCCATACCGACCGCCACTTCCACCCGTCCTTCTTGTACCGCTTGCGGTAACAGGCTGGTATAAACAGCTATAATTTTATCGTTTGGAACGGAAAACCGATACACTTGCTCCAGCTGTTTAAATCCATCGTCGCGGACCAGGTATTCCTCATTTGTTGCGATTCTTAAAGAACTATTATCTCGACGAATATAGTTGGCAAGGTCGCTAATGGTTTGGATATGGAGCTTTTTCGCCAAATTCCCGCTCATGAGGACCGCCCAACTACTGTTCAGCTGACTCCTTGGCAGCCAGATGATCCCCTTTTTCCCATCTGCTTCTGCCACCGCTTGATATGCCTTCTGCGAATTAAATATCGGGGGCTTTTTTTGGTAGTTGATTAGCGCCGTGGAAGTATATTCCCAATATAAGTCAATAACGCCATGCTCTATGGCAGAACGGATTGCAGGGCTGTCCAAAAAGACAGTTTCATTAACATGATACCCGTGTGCCTGCAACACTAAAGAGGTTATTTTCATCAAAAGATACTGTTCGGTCATCGACTTTGCGCCAATGGTGATTTCCCCTTTTTGAACGAGCCGAGGTTTGGGGGCAGGAATATCGGAAGCCCTGCCCAAAGGATTGCATGCACCTAAAAGACAAAACACCATGGTGATAAAGCAAAAGCGTACAATCTTCATGCTTTTCTCATCTTTTTCATTTTGTAAATAAGCGCATTGCGGGAAATGCCAAGCAAGTCGGCAGCTTTCGTTTGATTGCCGCCACTTTCTTGAAGGGCTTTTTCAATCAACTGCCCCTCCACATTATCTAAGGCCTCTTTTAAATTTATATTCGGATAAGTGGAACTTTTTTGAGTCATCTCTTTTTTGATTGTTTCATCAAATGCCAGTTCTGCCGGCTCAATGCTTCCTGCCCGTTTCAAAATATGAGTCCGTTCCGTAACATTTAGGAATTCACGGATATTGCCCGGCCAGGCATATTCACAGAGCACTTGTACTGCTTCAGGTGAAAAGGAAAGGGTCTTTTTATATTTTTGATTTAAGCGCTGAACCTGCTGTTCGAGCAGGAAAGGAATGTCCTCCTTCCGTTCGCGGAGCGGGGGAATCTCGATTTCCACAACATTCAGCCGATAATAAAGATCATTGCGGAACTTCCCCTCTTGGACAAGCTTGCGCAGCGGTTTATTTGTTGCAGACAGAATGCGGATATCAACGTTTTTTTCTATATGGCTCCCAAGGCGCATCAGCTTTTTCTCTTCGATCACATGCAATAGTTTCGCTTGCATCGGCAGGGAAATTTCACCAATTTCATCCAGGAAAATGGTCCCTTCATGTGCCGCTTCAAATTTGCCAGCGCGGGATTCAAGCGCACCAGTAAACGCCCCTTTCTGCACGCCAAACAGTTCACTTTCCAACAAGTTCTCCGGAATAGCCGCACAATTGATGGCGATAAATGGTCCGGCTGCCCGCTCGCTGCGGCGATGAATCCATTTGGCCATCGCAGTTTTGCCGACACCGCTTTCCCCCAGTAACAGCACGCTTGCATCAGTTTCCGTAACCGGTTCCAGCCATTGAAGCACCTGTCTCATTTTTTTGCTTTGCCAAATCAAATCTTCTTTACCAGATTGGACAGGATTTAAGGAAAGCCTTTTAACTACCTCTGTTAGAACTTGAAGTTCAATCGGTTTGTTAAAAAAGTCCTCCGCTCCAAGCTTCATGGCTGCCACTGCATTTTCAATGTTCCCGTGAGCGGTCAGCATATAGACTACGGTTTCGGGAGAAATCTGTTTGATTTGGCGGAGTACCTCAAGCCCCGTTATATCCGTGAGCATAAAGTCAAGAATCACCACATCGACTTTTGTCCTTTTCACAATGTCGATTGCGGTTTTTCCTTGATGCGCCTCGAGCGCAGAAAAACCTTCCTTTTTAAGTTTATAAGCAATATTTCGGCACAGCTTGATTTCATCGTCCACGACAAGCACAACTGTTCGATCAGCCATTTGTTCTCCCCACTTTGTCGTATTCACTGTTGTCCGTCTCCCTCCCAGTACTTATTGGAAAAATACATTGAATCGTAGTCCCTTGTTCTTTTTCTGAGTTGCTCTGGATTTTAATTGATCCCCCATGTTCGATCATAATATCCCTTGCGATGGTCAAGCCTAAGCCTGAGCCCTGTTCTTTCGTGGAATAGAAGGGGTTAAACAGCCATTCAAGGTCCTGCTCAGAAATGCCTACTCCTGTGTCACTTACAGTGACGCTCAAAGTGTCATTTTCCTCCTCACGGATCTTAATCCGGACGGCCCCACCGTTTGGCATTGCTTCCATACTGTTAAGAAAAAGGTTTAAGAAAACCTGCATAAGTTTGTTTGGCTTCGCAAGAATCCCTGGAACTAACGGAGGATAGTCACGCGCCACCTCTACCCCCGCCTCATTGAACTTGATCCTCATTAAATGAATCACCCGATCAAGCAGCTGATCGATATTCACCCATGTTTCATCGTCATTTTTCGTGCGGGCAAAACTTAGGAAATCGATGACAATCCCGCTCATCCGGCGAACCTCCTCATCAATGTCGTCGATAAATGAGGCAATAATGTCCGGGCCTGCTCCTTCGCAGAATTCTTCCTTAAGCAGTTCTATGCTGCTGGCAAGTACGGCAAGCGGATTTTTCAGTTCATGGGCGATACCTGTGGTTATTTGGCCAATGGTCGCAAGTTTTTCACTTTGCTGCAAATGGGTCTCCCACACCTTCAATTGCGAGATATCCTGAAGAACAGCAATCATGCCATCTTCAAACGGAGATGTCACCAATTTAATAATGCGCCGTCTCCCCTTTGCATCGATAAGCTGAAATTCTTTTTCACCTGCTGGGTACAGCGGCAGTTCAATTGGAAGCGATACCAATTTTCTATCTTTTAATTGGTGAGCATTCATCCCGCATAATTTAGCAAAATTTCCGTTTATATGGGTAATGGTCCCTTTAGGATCGACTGTAATCAGCGCGTAAGGAATGGATTCGATGACATCGTGCAGGAATCGCTCGTTCTTCTTAAGCCCCTCGCCCATTTGATTCATAGTAGTGTAGAGAATGCCCAGTTCATCTTGGCGTCTTTTGATAGGCTGTTGCTTGAGAGTGTCCCCTTTTTGAAAGTTTTTAGCCCATTGGGTAAGCAGTACAATTGGGTAAATCAAATTCCGTAAGCCAAAGACAATGAAACAGATGGAAAACAAGAAAACAGCAGCAAAACCTGCTTTTAACGCAAGTGAAAGTTTGGTAATGGGTTGAAAAGCAATCTTCTCTGGCACACCAAGGGTAAGACCCCAATTACTCCACATGGTCTGGTAAGCAACGATACTGGCTTGTCCGTGATAGGTGCCCTCCAATGTCCCTTCGGCATCGAGCGCAAGCTGACTTTGCACAGGATCTGTGTCCATCTTCTTGCCCCATTCCTTCCTGTCAGTGGAGGCAATCACACGACCCCCTTCATCCAGTAAAGAGGAAAAACCGCCTTGTGTGTCGCTTATACTTTTAAGAACATCTGACAGGTAGTCCCGGCTCAGTTCGCCTATAAGGACTCCTTGGAATGCGCGGCTTGTCGTATAAAGCGGTATGGCTACGGTAACCGCATCTTCTTTCCGATAATTTTGGATTAGCCCGGAAACGGCATATGTATAGGTCCAGCGCATTTGTTCGAACTGTGGATATTGATAGATCTGCCTGCTTCCTTTCTCGTTAAAAGGAGCTTCAAATTGTACTCTTTTATTGGCATCAAGTAGGTAGATAGAGTGAATCATGGAGCTCTGAGAAATAGCTTGTTTCGCCCGATCAAACATGGTTTTTTGGTTTTTTGTGTCTGCAATCAGCTGAAGCTGGAGGACAACGTTGTTGATTTCATTGTTCAATCGGTTGACAAGAGCTTCTGCACTTATTTTATTTCGGTGAATAATATCGGCTTCCAAAACTTTATGGGCATAGCCGACAATAACTTGATAGATTACAAAAGACGGAATGAGAAAAACAGCGGAAAAAATGTGCAAATATTTTTTTGTTATGGTTATTTTTGCGGTTCTTGTCATGACCTCTCCTGCATGTTCGTTCACCGTAAACTTTTATTTTGAAAGTAGTAGTTAAACTCTATAAATAAATAATATACAAAATTACAGTGTAATTACAATTGAAAATATTCTGTAAATAATTTCTCCATAAGGGATAAGTAAGGAATGGCCTTAAAGGCGAAGACGGTTTATGGGAATAAATAGTTGCCGTGGATTCTAGCGGCCTGCTTCTTTTTATGAAGCTTCAAGAAGATTTTTAAGATAAAATCACAGTTCTAATTACTTTACAATAACTTATTTTAGTTTCTCCTGTTCTTCCAGACGCCATTTTAAAGCCTTTTATGAACTTTGTTTACTATTTAATGGACTAGTAAAGAAAGCTGGGCAACTAAAATGGTACCTGTAGGTAGGACACTCGAAAAAAAAGAGTGTTCAACCTACAGGTATTTTTATATACGAGCATTTTGCAGATTTTTTAATTCAAGAGCCTTAAGGCTTTCAAAGACATAAACAAGGACTTCACCCCTAATTTGTAGAATTTTTGAAGTGACTAAACCACAAAAATCCTAAGGAGGAAGTCACTTTGTATATTGTAAGCCCGAAATATAAATCGAGTAGGAGGG
>NZ_BCUZ01000145.1 GCF_001591485.1 Neobacillus fumarioli NBRC 102428
CAGCCCCTTTTTATCCTATATAAAATCCTTACTTTTCAAGTTTAAAATCAGAAGCTGGTATGGGAATGATTTTTCCGCCGATTTGGACATGAACGGTATCGTTGAAAATGGCTTTTACAATTCCTTTTAAAGAGATTGTAGAATTTACAGAGATTTTTTTAACAATTTGATCGTCGGCCATATAAATCAACACCTTTCAAAGTGAGTATCTAATATATTTCGAACTGACATAGGAAATTCCTGCTTTATTTTTCGAAGAATTTAAATAGTTTAGAGGCAGTTCAGCTGATGATGAGAAAAAAGGCAAATGGTTCGTTTTCGTGCATAAAGTAGGAAGAAATTTAGCATGCTAAAGTTAATGAAAGAGGTGAAAATCATGTATGTCAAAGATTTTATGATTACAGATGTCATCTCGGGAAAGCGGACGGATTCTGTTAAAGATGTAATAAAGCTGTTTGTTGCGAAAAAAATTGGCGGAGTGCCCATTGTCGATGAAGAAGGCAAGCTGTATGGTATTGTGACAGATGGGGATCTATTAAGGGCTTTGAAACCAAGCGATCGCCGGTTTCAGGACTATTTTTCCTTTGCCATCTATTTAGGAGAAATGGAACTGAAAAACCAGCTTAGTGAAGTGGTGAATCGCCCCATTATGAAAATTGCCCGTACAGCCGGTATCGTAACGGTTCATCCTGACGATGACATGAAAAAGGTAGTTACCCTTTTAGCCAAACATCGTTTCAAAAAACTTCCTGTTGTGGACGACACGAACTATGTTGTCGGCGTCATCAGCCGAGGCGATGCGATTCGAAATATTCAACAAATGATCTTAAATGAATTGGAATGAGGAAAAGGGAAAAAACAGCCCGATCCAAAGTAAGAATGATGGGCTGTCTTCTATTAATATTACTGAACCGGTTTTTCAAACAAAAATTCAGAAGTCGGTATCGTAATAATTTTACCGCCAATTTGAACATGAACCGTATCCTTAAATATTGCTTTGACAATCCCCTTTAAGGAAATAGTGGAATTGACAGAGATTTTTTTCGAATCAGACTGCACTGCCATACAAATCAACACCTTTTCAAAAAAGAGTTATAAAAACATTATACACGCGCTGGAAGAAAATTGCACGTTCGGTGTCAGGCACCACAAAAAGACAAAATGCCATTTTGTCCACCTGAGGTGGACACTGAAAATTCTTTTGATCTTTTGGTGCTGCCTTTTGTTTATGATGGGAATCCTGCGAGTGTTTTGGCGTAGAGAATGTTGTGTTTGAGGGTTTCATAATAGAGTTCGGGGTTGCCGGATACAAGTGCAATTTCGTGGGATGGGCAGCAGTGGTCGATATGAAGGAGTTGTATGCGGCCTTTTGCGTCAATGGACATGTCAATGGCTGCATTTGCAAAGTGGACCCCGTTTCTTTCAATTACTGACAACGCGTCGTAAGCGATATAGTATATTTCATTTAGAAGCATGGAAGTAATTACATTGCTAAACTGCAAGTGTTCCATTAGATGTTTCTGTTCTAATTTGATAACAGGGTAAATTTTCTTCATCTTGCTTATGGAAACTTTTTTCTTCGTATACATCCCCATGCTTTGCCAAGTACCTTCGCGGTTTTTAACCATAATTAATCGAAAATTTATTTTTCGGATATCTTTTGAGCCTTCAATGGCCTGTATAATAGAATCTCCTTTCCTCAAAAATCTTTCATATGTTGAATAGGCTTGGTCTTTTTTATGAAAAGGGGCTACTTTTAGTATCCCTTTCGTAGGAGATGAAAAAACAAGTTCATACTTTTGTTTTGATAAAAGTAAGGGTGGGGATTTTTCAAATGCATTTTTGGGTTTTACAATAACATTCCGGAACTTTATGAGAAAATTGTGCAGTTCTTTTGGCGATTGATATAATATGGATTCTGGCATATAATTTTTTACTTCTATAGAAGATGATAGAAGTTTTTCGATCTCCCAGTTATTATAATTGAAATCATTAAAAATAGAGTTTCCAAGAATGGATTTGAAATGCTTCATCCATCTGGAACTGACAGAGCTAGTCATAACAAAGATAGAGGAAGGATAAGGAAATACTCCTTTATCCCAGCACTTCGTCAGCGGATTATAGACATAACTTTCAACCGTTAGATTTTCCTTATTGGTTTTCTCGATTGAGAAAGCGATAATCGCACCTTTGATGTCTTGATAATGAAGGAGATAATCATAAAGGTTGTCCAATTTATTTTTAACTGATTCATGAGAATAACCGGCAAGAAGGCCGATAAAGGGTCCGATATGAATTTCATCTTTCTTTTGTTGGATTTCAAAGCGGCAGTTTTCAGGAATATTGATTTCACTCATAATATCTGATGATAGGCTTGCCACATTTTTGGGCAGACCTTCACATAGTTCTACTTCTGCCAGCAGCTTCCTGCTGCCAAAACATATTTTTCTTTCCATTGTTTCATAGATCCCTAATTTTTGTGCCAAACTCGGATGCAGCCGTAAACTATTATTGCGAATCGTATCGCAAGTTAACAACAATGAATTTTCCATTCTTAAGCCCTCCGTAGAAACATGTCGATAAAATATATTATGAAGGAATAACAAAAGATGTTTTAGGAGAATCGTGCAAATTAACGAAGGAAATGGTATAAGAGGAATAAGTGAAATGAAATGTCCGCCTGAGGTGGACAAAATGGCATTTTGTCTTTTTGTGGTGCCTGACACCAGAGAGGAGCAAGTTATGGAAGGAAAGTGGTTGATTGCGGATCGGGATTTGAATGAGCGGGAGGGGCTGAAGTGGTTGTTGAAGGGGTCGCCTATTCCGGTAACGAATATTTTTTTGGCAGGGGATTATCAGGAGTTCGTTGTTATTTTTGAGAAAGAATTGCCTGATGTGGTGTTGATGGAGCTGGATATGATTAGCAGGGAGGATTGGCCGGCGTTTCGGGAATTGATGCAAATTTATGATCCGATTCTCATGTTAACGAGCGCAGAGGCTACGTTTGAAAAAGCGCGGCTGGCCATTGATATGCAGGCATTGGATCTTATGATCAAGCCTTTTTCCACGACAAAAATCAAATCTGCCTATCAAAAAGCGTATAGAAAATTAACAATAAATTCTCCAAAAAACGGCAACCATCATTTGAGCGCTTTTCGAGACTTATCCTATGAATCTTTATTTATTTCACATGATTCCGATACAGAATTCTGTCATATGGCTGCATTGCAAACCGAAAATATTGAAACCATCAGTACACTTTATTCCTTTTTGTCCGAATATCCTTTTAAAGATATACGCGGGATTTTTCCGTTAAGTGATATGGTGATCCTTTTATTTAAGGAAACTTGCGCAAACATTAAAGAACAATGTCAAAAGGCGATGAGACGTTGGGAGGAGGAATTTTCCGATCCAATGGCAGTTGTTATTCATTTAGGAAAAACAACTGCCATGACCTTGCATGAAAAATATTTAGAAACGCGGAAGATGCTGAAGTTTACCTATTATAAAGGCTACCGGCAAGTAGTTGAATTCGAATTTTTGCCTGATTGGGTCCATATCGATCCGTTTTTGACACCGCAGGAACAGCGTGATTGGGTCGATATGCTGGCAGCCATGGATACGGAAAAAATCAAAAAGTGGCTCTATGACGAATTCCTCAAGCCCCAAGGCCCGTTCCCGGACCCGGGTTTCGTCCGGATCAGGCTGACAAGTATTCTGGCACAAATCAGAAGATATATGAAAACCTATCATTTAGATGAAGACAGTACATTTGAACAGGAGTACCGGCAAATATTTCATTCGATTTTATATGATACTGTTCTATACCGAACAGTGCAGAATTTAATTTTATTTATCCAAAAAATTTTTCATGGCGCAGAATCGAGTATTCGAAATTTCAAGCAGGACCCGATTGAACGGGGGATTGCTTATATGGAAGAAAACTTCTCAAACAGTCAGTTAAGGCTCGAAGATGTGGCACAATATGTAGACCGAAATCCGTCTTACTTCAGCCACCTTTTGGCATCAAAAACCGGTTCCAATTTTACAGAAGTGCTTGCAGGGATCAGAATGAAAGAAGCGAAACGGCTGTTAACGGAAACCAATAAGCCAGTCAAAGAGATTGCCATACTGGCTGGTTTTCAAAATGCTAATTATTTTAGCAGAATGTTTAAGGAAAACACTGGCATGTCACCGCGAGAATTCCGGATCCATAAACTCGGAAAAGGTTCAGTTTGATGACTGGACCTTTTGGTTTTTCTAAAGAAAATGTATTTATTCTAAAAAAATTACATAATTCAAGACGCATATCCTAAATAATCTCTAGTTTTACATAAAAATATTATTGAATATCTAATGTTTTCGTCGTATTTTTCGAAACTTTTCAATTTTATAATGAAACCAGAACATCAATAAGGAGTGAACAAAATGGAAACGAAAACGACAAATAAGCGGGTAATTGAAAATTATAAAGGCACTGAACTTCATGCAAAAGGTTGGATTCAAGAAGCAGCATTGCGCATGCTGATGAATAACCTAAATCCAGAAGTTGCGGAAAGACCGGAAGATTTAGTCGTTTATGGCGGGATTGGGAAAGCGGCCCGCAACTGGGAATCTTATGACGCAATTGTGAAAACGCTTTTAGAATTAGAAGATGATGAAACACTGCTCATTCAATCAGGTAAACCGGTTGTCGTTTGGAAATCGCATAAAGATGCACCGCGCGTCCTCATTGCCAACTCAAACCTAGTGCCAGCATGGGCAAATTGGGAGCACTTCCATGAGTTGGATAAAAAAGGGTTAATTATGTACGGTCAAATGACAGCAGGCAGCTGGATTTATATTGGAAGCCAAGGAATTGTTCAAGGGACGTATGAAACGTTTGCTGAACTTGCCCGTCAGGAATTCGGCGGAACCTTGAAACACACCATCACAGTGACAGCCGGCCTGGGCGGAATGGGCGGTGCACAGCCATTAGCCGTAACGATGAATGATGGCGTCTGTATCGCGATTGATGTAGATGAGTGGCGAATTGACCGCCGAATTGAAACAAGATACCTTGATGTCAAAACGAAAGACCTTGACGAAGCGTTAAAACTGGCATTTGAAGCGAAAAAGGAAGGAAAAGCACTTTCGATTGGCCTGCTTGGAAATGCAGCGGAAATTTTACCACTGATGATTGAAAAGGGCTTTAACCCGGATGTGTTAACAGACCAAACGTCAGCACATGACCCGTTAAACGGATATGTTCCTGCCGGCTATTCTTTAGAGGAAGCTGCTAGATTAAGAGAAGAAGATCCAGCACTTTATGTAAAATTAGCTAAACAAAGCATGGCAACACACGTAAAAGCCATGTTAACCATGCAGCAAAAAGGCGCTGTTACATTTGACTATGGCAACAATATCCGTCAGGTAGCAAAAGATGAAGGCGTAGAAAATGCCTTTGATTTCCCTGGATTCGTTCCTGCCTATATCCGTCCATTGTTCTGCGAAGGAAAAGGACCGTTCCGCTGGGCTGCTCTATCCGGAGATCCGGAAGATATCCGTAAGATTGACGAAGCCTTACTTCGTGAGTTCAAAGATGATGAACACCTTTGCAAATGGATTCGAATGGCGCAGGAGAAAATTGCCTTCCAAGGACTTCCTGCCCGTATTTGCTGGCTTGGATATGGCGACAGGGCCCGCTTTGGCAAATTAATTAATGACATGGTGGCTTCAGGTGAAGTATCAGCACCAATCGTAATTGGCCGTGACCATTTGGATGCTGGTTCTGTGGCATCGCCAAACCGCGAAACGGAAGCCATGAAGGATGGCAGTGATGCTGTTTCTGACTGGCCGATTCTAAATGCCATGATTAACGCAGTCGGCGGAGCAAGTTGGGTGTCTTTACATCATGGCGGCGGTGTTGGGATGGGATATTCTCAACATGCCGGAATGGTCATTGTGGCAGACGGTACAAAAGAAGCGGCCGCTCGCCTCGAGCGGGTATTAACAACTGACCCTGGTATGGGGGTTGTCCGCCACGCTGATGCCGGATATGAACTTGCCATCAAAACAGCGAAAGAGAAAGGCATTAAAATGCCGATGCTGAAGTAAGAAAAACTTAATGCTTCCGCCTAGCGGCGATATAGGGAGAATTAGCGACTGGCAAGCGAAGACAGAGATTCGTCTCCCTTAATGCGTACAGAAGCGGTAGCTTCTGTAGCCAAGCACAAGACGAGCCGGCGGGAAGGTGCACCTTTAGTCCTCGAGCCGCTGGCGCCTGGGGCTGGTACTTTCTAATTTTTAAGAAAAGCGCGTTCCGACGGGCAAATGTTCTTCGGCACCAAATGTCTGTTTTTCGACTTTAAGTGCATCTGGTTATTTGACCCCGAGGGGCTAGGCGCGAAGTTTAAAAATTATACTTTACTTTTAAAAAAGGCTCTGTAAAGGGTGGATGCTGATTTTAATGGCATTGAAAAATAAGCGGAAGAATTCCTGCTAAATCAGGAAATTTATATAAATACCTATATATAAGCGGAATTTTTT
>NZ_BCUZ01000146.1 GCF_001591485.1 Neobacillus fumarioli NBRC 102428
CTAATGCAACACTAGTGAAATCTGTAATATGCCCTCTGAGTTGTGAAAATTTATGTATAACACTTGAAAAAGTTGAAGCAAAAACAACTCATTTTATGCTTACACTAGTTATCCACTTTTGTTTTTTTCCTAAGGTAACGTTTATCATTCATAAACAAGCTCCAAAAATAGATAAAACCTGGGAACAACATAGTAAATCCGACAATGTAAGTGACGAAAACTGCCCGAAAAGAATTCGGATCAGTAAAAGAGGAATGAATAGTTACCTCCGGATAGATTATGTACGGTAAATGAGCGTATCCATAGACATAGCTTGCGATCATATATTGAAGGGTAGCTGCGATAACAGAAAGTCTCGGCATTCCTTGATACCCAGGTTTAAATGAGGGTACTAGTAACCCTACAAAACCGGCAATAAAAAAGAATACCGACAAAATCAGAAGTGGAAAATTTTGCATCATTTTATCATAAATCCATCTTCCTTCACTTTTTAATGTAATTATGATTAGAATTGCTGTTATAAGAGATATAGGTCCCATTATAAGAGCGTCCCTTCGATAAGTATTATAGGCATCCTTCTCATTCGAAGCTTTAGAATAATCCGCCAATAAAAGGGACGAAAGAAAAAGTGTGCTAGAAATAGCAAACATAAAGAAGGCATATTCATTCATGCTTGAAAAAAGACTGGCTAATTTTAATTGTGGGCGACCATTTGAAAATGCTACAAAATTCCCATGTGTAATAGGGAGAACACTGATAAGCAGACCTGGTATCAAAATTCCGCATATCCCCGAAATATACGTTAACGGTTTTTTATACCCTTCAGCAATATGAGAAAAAACTAGAAAAGCACTTCTCACCGACAACAGTAAAAGGATCATGCTCCCAGGAATTAACAAAATTGTACCAAGCGTAAATGCAGCCTTAGGAAATAAGCTATAAATAGCGACAACTAAGGCTACAATAAATGTATTTGTTACTTCCCACGTTGGAGAAAGATAACGATTAGCAATATTTGTCGCTTTAGTTTTCGTTCTATTGATGTATAGCATTGACCAAAATCCAGCACCAAAGTCCATCGTTCCCATAATAGAATATATAAACACAAATCCCCATAATATCGTTATGGCCAGATAAACATCCATCTATTTTTCCTCCTTAGAAAACACAAATTGAAACTTAAACATTCTTTTGCTCCGTACGATTAATATCTTCAAGGACTGGATTTCTTTTAAAATAATATAAAAGAACCAAAATCGCAGTGACTGCTAAAACGATATAAATTGCAACGAACAAAATAAATAGTATTCCTAGATTTCCGGCCGTTGTTACCGAATCGGCTGTTGATAGTTTTCGATAAATGGTCCAAGGCTGTCTCCCCGTACATGCAAAAATCCAGCCAAATTCAATACCTAAGATGGAAAGCGGACCGCAGGCTACATAAACCCAAAGTAACCATTTGGGAAAAAGGTCCCTTTTTAATATTTTTTTCCAAAAAAATCCGAAGACTGCAATGAAAAGCAAAAACATACCAATCCCCACCATTGCATTGAAAAGGGTATGAATGAATAAGGGCGGCCAATATTTTTGAGGAAAATCATTTAGGCCTTTGACAACTGTATCAAAACGATTCCCTGCAAGGAAACTTAATGCCCATGGCACTTCTATTCCCCATTTTACCGATTCAGTTTTTACGTCCGTGTATCCGCCTATCGTCAAAGGGGCATATGCTTGAGTCTTAAATAACCCTTCTGCTCCAGCTAATTTTTCAGGCTGATACTTATAAAGAGATTGAGCGGTTTCATGTCCGCTTAATGCGGTAAATAAAGAAAAAAGACCTCCTACAATGAGACTAACCATAAGTGCTTTTTGATGAAACTTATATACGATCGTTCCGGATTCACTTTTTAACATCTTATAAGCAGCTACCATTGCAACAATAAATCCTCCAACAATGTAAGCAGAAACTGCGACATGTATGGCATTTATTCCAAAGCTTGGATTAAAAAAAGCTGCCCAGGGATCAACATTAACGATTTTCCCGTTTTTAATATCAAATCCGGCTGGAGTTCCTTCAAAAGCATGCACATTCGTTATTAATACAGCTGATGCCAAACCTCCTAAAGCTACAAAAAGAAGGCTTACATTTCTCATCCAAGGGGAAATTCTATCTGCAGCATAAACATAAATAGACATAAACAATGCCTCTAAAAAGAATGCATAAATTTCAATTTGGAATGGTAATGCCATTACAGTCCCAATAACCTTCATAAATCCAGGCCATAATAAGGTAATTTGCAAACCCGCAATTGTTCCAGTTGGAATGCTCACTCCTAATATAATGGCAAATGCCTTTGTCCATCTTTTTGCCATAATGGAATAATCTATATCCTTTGTTTTTTGATAAAGTAGTTCGGCCGTCAATATCATCATTGGCAAGCCTACTCCAATAGTAGCAAAAATAATATGAACTGCCATCGTTGTTCCAAATAATGAGCGTGCGATAATTAAATGTTCCAAATGATTCCCTCCATTAAATTAGTTACAGCTAAAAAAGCACGTTTTGTTTTATATTGTTTTCTATACCGTGAAAAAATATGTAAAAATATTCTTTGATTACAATATAATTAGGGGTATACTAAAGGAAACTGTAAGTCAAAGGAGGAATAAACGAATGCAACATAACATAAATCGTGTTTTCCCCTCAACGTGGTATGCCGTTGCTTTTTCTTCAGAAATAAAAAAAAACCAATCCAAAAGAAATTGATTGGAAGAAATCTTGTACTATTTCGTGACAATCAAGGAAGAGTAAATTCCCTCTTGGCCTATTGTCCCCATAGAGGAGCAGATTTATCTTTAGGTTGTGTAGAGGATGGCAAATTAATGTGTCCTTACCATGGATGGAAGTTTGATCAAGATGGGACGTGTGTAGAAATTCCCTCTCAACCCCATAAGCCTGTGCCTAAGTTTGCTCATACTAAGTCCTTCCCGGTAAGGGAAGAGGCTGGAATTATTTGGGTTTTCCCCGATCCAAACGCAAAAGAAATACAGAATTTTCAGTTATTTCCAGAGTTAAAAGATTCGAAGTACCGATTAGCTCCCTATCAAGCACAATGGAACGCTCACTATACGAGAGTGGTAGAAAGTGTTCTAGATGTAGCACATCTTAGTTTCGTTCACAAAAAGACTATAGGGAAAAACTCCAAAACAGAAATCTCCCAACTTCAGTATTCACATAAGGAAGATAGAATTATTATTTACAATGATGGTGCATCGCTAGAATTTTGGTATCCTCAACAATGGATACTTAAACCATCTGTTCAATCTAAAAATAAATTCTTTAATTATGTTACTTTTACACCTATTGATGAAGAGCAAACACTAATATTAGGATATGCTGGACGTAATTTCGTTAAATTTATTCCTTTCTTGGATAGAATTTTTAGCAACTATAGCCTTAAAGTATTGGATGAGGATCAATCTGTAGTAGAAAGTCAGCATCCAAGACCTATTCCTGAAGCACTTCGAATGGAAGCTCATGTCCTAGCAGACGGTCCCCAAATTGCCTTTCGACAACTGTGGTTTAATTTTCTATCGAAAGAAGAAGGTAAAGTAAGCCTTGATGGGCATATTAACTAATTTAACACCACAAAAAGTTCAAATATTTAATAAAATAAAAAACATAAAACACACTATTTTTTTCAACAATTAGAAATGCTCCTTTTTCATTATGAATTTGGCGTTAACCCAAATGCAGAAAAATACTTTTTTGTTTTAAACGGATTTTCTTCAACACAAAAAGAAGTGAAGTATTTTCGCTCATAGAAACAAGTAAAGATCCACTCATTTTTATGAAGATTTTATAGACTACTGTTAAAAAATGTAGAAAAATATTGAAATCAACAAATCATGCATAACAGACCGCATCACGATCAAAGTGTGCGGCCTGTTTTTGTTGGTGTCAGGCACCGTTAATGGGTTTTGGCCATTTCTTTATTAGCATGTTCTTTGTAGTGGTTGAGATGGTTTTCGTCTTTTAAGTTAACGAGATCTTTGACAATGTAGATGGGGCGGTTTTTGCTTTCATCGTAGATTCTGGCGACGTATTGTCCGACGATTCCGACTCCCAGAAGCTGGATGCCGCTGAAGAAAGTGATGGCTACCATAAGGGATGTCCATCCTTCCTGCACATGCCGGCCCGTTAGTTTGACAATAATAGCGTAAAGGAACACTAGGAAAGAAATGAATACGGAAACCAGCCCGACGGTCATGACTAGTCTTAATGGCTTGGTTGAAAAAGCGATAATACCATCAGAGGCAAATTTAATCATTTTCTTTAGAGGGTATTTCGTGTCACCTGCAAAACGCTCATCCCGCTCGTATTCAATATAGGTTTGCCGAAAGCCAATCCAGGAAATCATCCCGCGGACAAACCGGTTCCTCTCCGTCATTCGCTTAAATACTTCAGCAACGGAACGGTCAATAATTCGAAAATCACCCGTATCTTTAGGAATATCAATATCCGACATGAAATTTAAAAACCGATAAAAATACTTGGCAGTAATCAGCTTAAACCAGGTCTCCCCTTTTCTCGTGTTCCGTTTGGCATACACCACATCATAGCCTTCCCTCCACTTGTCGATCAGCTTAGGAATCAGCTCTGGCGGATCTTGTAAGTCCGCATCAATGATGACAATCGCATCACCGCTTGCATAATCGATTCCGGCTGTTACTGCAGTTTGGTGGCCGAAATTCCGAGAAAAATCGATAATTTTTGCTTGATGATCCTTTTCTGCAATCTCATGTAGAATATCGATTGTCCGATCGGTACTTCCATCATTCACAAAGATAAACTCATAATGAATAGAATGAGCATCCATCACTTTCTTTAGCCGATTATAACAAACCTCTGCTACCTCTTCTTCAAAATACATGGGAACTACTATTGAAATTAATTCCTTCATAGTTATCCCTCCAAAAAAGATTCGTTAAAAAGCATCCCCAGCACTAACTTAGTGTAACACACCTAATGGTAATCAATGTTTTTAACAACCAATGCTTCCAAAATTACAGGAATTTTCCCACCTTAATTTCTCCAACTTAATGTATATTTAAACAAACTTTAAACATTTGCTATAAAATGGTTGTTAAGCAAACCACTAAAACAGATACTACCATATCTATTTTTTACAATTCTAAGTTCTATTACTAATTTAATCCATTTAGCTTAACTTTTGCTTAATGTACAATTCCGAAGGTGATTATTATATTATCTTATATTATAAGGGAAAAACCCGCATCTTCGGCGGGTCTTTCTTTTATTTACCTTTTTATGTAGGGATTATAATCCTGCTTGCTGAGATCCTTTAAATAATCAACAAGCGTGCTTCGCAAGTCTTCCCTTTCCAAAGCAAATTCAATTGTTGCCTGCAAAAAGCCGAACTTGTCGCCGACATCATAACGAACGCCATCAAAAGCGTAGGCAAGGACTTTTTCTTCTACAGCAAGTTTTCTTAAGGCATCTGTCAGCTGAATTTCCCCGCCGTAGCCAGCTTCCGCTTCTTCAAGATATTTAAAAATATTTGGAGTCAAAATATATCGTCCCATGATAGCAAAATTAGACGGTGCATTTTCTCTTGGCTTTTCAACCATCCCTTGTACTTCGACAATTTTATTTGACACACTTTTACTTGCGGGAGCAATCACTCCATATTTACTCAGCACTTCATCAGGCATGATTTTTGTTCCAATGACACTGCATTTATATTGCTCATACACATTCATTAATTGCTTTAAACAAGGCATTTCGCTTTTCACGATATCATCGCCCAACAGCACAGCAAATGGCTCATTGCCAATAAACCGGCTGGCACATTGAACAGCATGGCCCAACCCAAGCGGTTTCTTTTGCCTGATATAATGGATATTCACCATGTTCGAAATATCCTTCACCATTTTTAACAATTCCATTTTATCCTTCTCTGCCAGCTCGAGCTCCAATTCAATGGAATAATCAAAGTGGTCTTCAATGGCCCGCTTATTTCTTCCTGTGACAATAATGATATCCTCAATTCCTGATGCAACTGCTTCTTCAACAATATATTGGATCGTTGGTTTATCAACAATTGGCAGCATCTCTTTAGGCTGCGCTTTCGTCGCCGGCAAAAACCTTGTTCCTAATCCGGCTGCCGGAATCACTGCTTTTCGAATTGACATAAACCCAACTCCTTTTTATGAAATCATTGAAAGCTAAAAAAATAGATTCATGTTTATAACTATACTATTTATTGGCCAGAAAGCAACCAAAAGGAAGAACAATGCCTTGAATGACATCCTCTTATTAATATATATCTCCATTTCCTTAAGAATGCCTTAGTTTTTATATATTTGGATAAAACAAATAAAGGGGCTG
>NZ_BCUZ01000147.1 GCF_001591485.1 Neobacillus fumarioli NBRC 102428
GTTTTATCAGCTACGATGGGGTTCGGTATGGAGTACCCTGGATGTATAGCGGCCGGGATGTCGATGTGCGGGATCTCAACGGAAGGATTGAGATCCTTGTAAACGGGGTTCCGATTGCCATACACAAGAAGGTGCAACGATCCCGAGCGGTTATCCTGTGTCCAGGCCAGTATACGGGTCTTACGACCGCAAACGGACACGCCCATTCCCGTCCACAAGCCAGACAAATTGCAGCGGACGATGTGGAAATCCGTTCGCTGGATGTGTATGAACGACTCGTGGAGGTGGGAGTGTCAACGCCGGATTTGTTTTGACCCGTTTCGCCGGGTTAGTTTTGACCCACCCAGCGACGTTGAATCAGGATGTCATGACTGTCTCTCGTGGGGAGCCGTATACGCCAGCCCGGATCTTCTCTCGCAGTCTGTAGCTCTGCCCACGGATGTTTACAATGTGTCCGTGGTGAAGTAGTCGGTCGAGGACTGCGGAAGCGAGAACAGGATCTCCAAACAGTTCTCCCCACTCGGCAAAGCTCTTGTTGCTCGTCAAAATAATGCTTCCATGTTCGTATCGAGTACTCACCAGTTGGAAGAATAGATTTGCTTCTTCTCGTCCAAAGGGCCAATACCCTACCTCGTCAATCAGGAGCAGCTTCGGGCGCAGGTATTTGCGCATCCGAATGTCGAGTTTGTTTTCCGCATGCGCCCTCCGTAGGTCTTCCAGCAGTTCTGTCACAGTTACGAAATAGGCGGAGTAACCTTCTTTCAATGCCCGCATGGCCAATGCTACTGCCAGGTGGCTTTTTCCCACACCTGGGGGCCCCAAAAACACAATGTTGAATGCTTCACGGATAAACCCGAGCGTGGCAAATTCGTCGATGACCCGTTTATCGACACTTGGCTGAAAGGAAAAATCAAATTCCTCCAAGGTCTTTTGGTAGGGAAGACGGGCTCTCTGCACCTGTGTCTGTATATGACGCTGTCGTCGGTGCGAAATTTCCTCCTGCAACAGTTCGGCAAGAAACGCCACGTAGGTGAATTCTTTCTGTGAAGCCGTCTGTAAACGGGATTCCAGGATTTCTGCCGCCGTGTGCAGTTTCAGCTCTGTCAATTGTGACCGTACTTTCTCAAGTTCTAGCATACGCTCGCCTCCGCCAATTGCTCGTACACCTGGAGTGAGCGTTTTTCGACGTCAGATTCCGCAACACGCACGGCAATGGCCTTCGGAGCCACTCTACCCTGAGAGGCGGATAAACCCTCGTATTGACCTTTCAGCCGTACTAGTCCACCCCAACGGTCAGATTTGTCGTGAATGGCGATACATACACCTTCAGACCAGATTTCGATTTTCGCCCCAACTTGACGAACCGTAACAACACGTCCGCTGTAACGCCAGGGAACTCCATATCGGACGCCGTCCCAACTCACGAATCCGTCCATCGAGACTTTGCGCTCCTCACGAAGAAACTTCTTTAGCCGGTCAGGCGTTGGAAGAGGTTTCAATTCCTCGTCATTCATACGGTCACATGGTCGCTCTCCGGTTGTACCGTGAATGCGGCGGTCCTGTTCTTGACACCATGCCATCGCTTGACGATTGAGATCTGCCATGCCAGTGAACCGCCGACCAGGCCAGAAGTTGTCCTTGACGAAGGCCACACCACGCTCGACCTTGCCCTTTGTCTTAGGTGTACGAACCTTGCAAAGTTTTGGTGTCAAGCCCACTGTGAGTACAAAATCTTCAAACAACGGATGCCATTTGGGGGTTCCGTCGTCATTCCGACCAATAACGACCGTCTTCATGTGATCCGTCAAAGCGAACCTAGGCACACCGCCAAAGTGCTCGAGGGCGTGGATGAAGCAGCGCAGAAAACTGTAGATATCGCAGCGCCGGGTGAATTCGACGTACATGGCACGGGAGTACCCGAGAACCATGACGAATACCGCAACTTTGTGCCTGCGGCCGTTTTCATCCACCTCCTCGCAGAATCCCCAGTCAATTTGGGCTTGTTGTCCGGGTTTTGTTTCATACCGGATCTTTGCCTGCGGTTGTCGTGGCGGCCGATGTGGTCGGACGTACTCCTTGATTTGCGTCACACCGCCGGTATAGCCCATTTTCTCGAGACGCTGTTTCATCGCTACACAGTTAAACAAGCCTTCGCTCATCCACTGTTGGATTTGAGGAATAAACGGATCCAGCTTCTTTGCCCGTTTTGGACGGGCTTTGCTCCCCACTGGGTGGCCATCCCGCAGGTACTTTTTGACCGTGTTCTTGGAATGGCCAGTTTCTCGAGCAATGGTACGCCAACCCTTCCCTTCTGCCTGCAAACCTTGTAATCTTAACACAGACCCACCTCGTAACATTTGGATTTCCCCCTTCGACAACATTCGCACGTTATCGATGGGAGATATTCAACGCAGGTGGGTCAATTTCATTCCGGCGTTACTGGGTCAATTTTAACCCGGCGGTCACAGGAGCATGATGGAATTGGACCAAGCGCGCCAGCGGCTACAAGAACTGGGCCTCGAACGAGCAGCTCATATGTTGGATGCAGAGCTGGAAACCGCAATTCATGCCCAAAGTCCCTACCTTACGTTTTTAAATCGGCTCTTGGATGTCGAAATCTCCGAACGACAAAGGCGGAATCTGGAAGTCAGGACCAAGCTGGCGCATCTTCCGTACCGAAAAACACTTGATGAGTTTGACTTTTCCTTTCAGCCCAGTGTCGATGAACGTCTGATCCGTGAATTGGGTACCATGGCATTTGTGGCCCGACATGAAAACGTGTTGCTATTAGGCCCTCCCGGCGTCGGAAAAAGCCACTTGGCAGTGGCTCTCGCCATAAAAGCAATTGAACTTGGGATTTCCGTATACTTCGTAAGCCTGACCTATATGATCGAAGATCTTCGAAAGGCTTATATGGAGAACCGTCTGAACAAGCGGTTGCGAATCTACACAAGACCCAAAATTCTTGTGATTGACGAAATCGGGTATCATCCTCTTGATGAACTGGCAGCGAATCTCTTATTTCAGGTGATCTGTGCCCGATATGAACGTGGAAGCATTGTGTTGACCAGCAACAAAAGCATCAGTCAATGGGGTGAACTGCTTGGAGACGAAGTCTTGGCAACTGCGGTCGTAGACCGCCTCCTCCATCATTCTCACGTTATCAACATACGAGGAAACAGCTATCGCTTGAAAGAACGCATGCGGACAGGAATTGATCCAAGCCTGAATGCAATGAAAAAATAAAAAATCGCCGGGGTGGGTCAATTTTAAAACGGCCAAAATGGTTCAATTATAATCCGGCCTTGACACTAACGAATAAAATGAGTTATCAAGGATCCTGCTATCACACCAATAATTACAGACAGAAGAAATGACTTAAATATCTTCATGCAGATAGCAACTATAATCCCTGCAACTATAACGGGAAATGATAATGAGATTTTACCGTTTTTAATATAGAACAACTGAGACGCTACGAGTGCGGATATTGCTCCAGCTGGAACATAGTTTAAATACATTTGTACTCTACTATTTACTTGTCTCCCAATTAACGCTTCAATTCCCGCAATTCGGCTAATGTATGTTAAAATAGCCAATATTATTATTAATAACCAATTATTCCACATTGGACTTTCGACTCCTTAAATAGCATCCAACGAACGGAGAAATGAAACCTGCGAGTAAAATGACATAAGGCGACCCAGGTACAAAAATTTCATTTGCAATTGTAATTATTGCTCCTGTAAGTGCTGTTGCTATAATAGGTTTATCTTTTATTATTTGAGAAAGAATCGCAACGAAAGTCATGGGAAAGGCCAAATCCAGGCCTAAATCTTGGGTATTGATATGTCCTCCTATAATTGCACCGATAAATGATGTAGCCACCCAAGTTAAGTAAAAAACAATAGTAATTATTCCAAAATACAATGGATCGGGGCCAAAAGATTGAAATCGAGCAGTTCCTAATACAAAAGGCTCATCCGATACTCCAAAAGCTAACAGCCATCTCCATTTTTTTGCCGTGCTAATTCCTGAAGCTAATGTTGCACCATATAACAAGTTTCGTAAATTTAGCAAAACTGCGGTTCCAATAATACTAACTAAACCAGCACCGGCAGTATGCATTGCAATCGATATCATTTGCACCGAACCTGAAAAAACCAACGCTGACATTGCGACTGTACCTAATACACCGAATCCAGCATGAATACCAAGTACTCCATAAGGTATTCCATATGTAGCAATACCAATTGCAAGAGGGAACGCATCACGGATCCCCTGTCGTATCGTATTATGTAATAAGATATTTTTATTGATTACTAAGTCGTTGCTTTTCATTCAAAACTCCTCTTTCTTTGATTTTTACTATCTCTTAATGAAACATGTTCCAGGATTTTTTCATCAAAACTTTTATTTTCGCCAATTCCAGCTCCCACAAAAAACAATGTACTTTCGCTTACTCCATCAATTCCAAGAAATGAATCCACTTCTCTATCATGAAAAGCACCGGTTAGCCAAGACTGGTATCCTAAACTTGTTGCACAAAGTTGGAATGTTTGTGATACGTGCCCAATATCAAGTAACACATTCCTATACGCACGAGAATGACGATATTTCCACCAAGCCTTATCAAATCTAGCAGTTATAAAAATTCCCACAGATAACCCACGAGCATAATATTGGTGATACAGTAATTCAATTAGCCTATCCTCTGATATTTCTTCTGTAAGAAGTGTAAGTTTATGGTCCATACGATAATGGTAAACTCCTGGATTTAGTCCATCAACACGAAGCGCTAATACATAAGCTTCTTCTGGATGTAATCCTCCTCCCGATGGACTTGATTTCCGTATCCCTGTTGTAAGAAGTCCGTTTTCATTTAAATCCGACCAATCACCGTGAATTGGTCCAAACGTCATGTATAGCAACGTTGATAAAGTATTTAGTGGCATGACACCCCCATTAAATACGCGGGAGGTTTTTCTATCCTTTAACGTCGATAATAATGTCTTGTTATTAAAAAGCGAATAGTCAGGATCTGGTAAATCAATGATATGACCTTGACGCTTAGTGAATAAATCAGGTTGTTCATTAATAATAGATTCACAGTATTCTAGATATTCTTCTACCCATGTATCGTAATCTGGGTTTTCGACTTTAGTAATCGGTATATTTTGTGTTCCTTTATGAAAAATATGAGAAAGTACATCCCATCCCCAATCATCAATAATTGGAGGTTCTAATTGAACTATATTTGCTTCAATCAAATCTTTATCGATTGAACTATCATCGACTCTTTCACCATTATTCAATTCCAATAAACGTTTTACATATCTAGGTTCTAAAGCAAATTGTTGATGATTGAAATAGTCCCAAACAATTACTTCCCCGTTTCTAAATAACATAAAAATATATGGATTAATATAAGCCATAATAAAACTCCTTATATATTTAGTTAATTCAATGAAATTTTGGTGGCATCTCAATAATGGGATGCCACCGTTTAAATTACTTACGTACGATTACAGGGAGCAGAGCGCAGAAATTTTTGCTTTCAAGCTGAATTTTTTTCACAACAATCCCCTCCTATCTTTACAAAGATTAATCCGCGGACAACTATATTATATATATAATTTTACAATCATGGTACATTTTATAAGTAAAAATATTTCGACAATTTCCTCCATTAACGCTTTAGTGTGTTGATTGAGTTTGATTATATTGGAAACAATTTATACAGTCAATACAAATAAGAATAATCGGGTATGTACCATTAAAAACGGGTTAGACTCTCTAGCCTGAAATATAATGTTTTTGATTGGATCCTGTTTCCTATGCTAACAAGCAATGTGGTTAAAGAAGTGATATGGGTGATTATCAGTACAAACGTACATTTTTATCCATGACAAGCGCCTTTCTTTGGATCGATGTACATTATCCATATAATCCGTAAATGCACTATTCATATCACCACTCTCACCCATATATGCATTACCCGGATCCATTTCCTATCATCAGGATTACTAACTACGAAAAACCATTTGCTTTCCTACCGGAACCCTGGCAGTATGCTGACAAAACACCCTCTATCTCACATAGCAGAGGGAATTTGTCTGCAATCCTAGTGGGTAATAAAAAATAAGAGCCATTTATCTCTGGCTCTTAAAGTACGCTTATTATATGAATGGTCTTCTAAAGAAAAAGGGTCTTCTGAAGAAAAAACAGTTGTGTCCGTATAATTGTGTAAAATTCATCTTTTAAAAATAGAAGAGCCATTTCTATTTCTCCTCGGTTAGAATGTAGTTGACGAGACAACATTCGGAAAGGA
>NZ_BCUZ01000148.1 GCF_001591485.1 Neobacillus fumarioli NBRC 102428
CTTTTTTTCGAGTGTCCTACCTACAGGTACCATTTTACTCTCTTTTTCTTCTTTATTTGGAAAGCTTATTTAACACTACATACAAACTAACCCCATCATTACTTGTATTGAAAAAAGAAAGTTCTTCATCACCGCTCGTATGGATTAAATCCGTTTCTGTTACCTCTAATTCCCGACCGTCAATGATCATGGTTCCTTTTCCGGACACTACAAACAGATAGACCTCTGCGTCTGGGTGTTTGTGAGCAGGCAGCATTTGTCCAGGCAAGAAGTTTAGAACAAATGCTGTACTATTGCCATTATTAAAAATAACTCGTTTTGTAAACCTTTTCTCACTAAACTCCTGGTATGCCTTAATTGATTTCTTTTCCATGATGGTCCTCCTTAATTCGCATTCTAACTTTTCTCACGTATTTTTATCATAGTGCTGATTATTAATGTGCGAAGTGACCTTAATCACATCATATAAGGTGGAAAGTTCCATCAGCACCCCGTAAGGGAATATGTTTTAAATCGTCAGTTAAAAGCCAGTTAACCAAATATCAATATTATTTGGCTGCTTTTTTCCTTTGTAAAGTATGGAGGACTTTTACACCATTCATGAAATTGATTTTTGACTTTTCTGTGCCAAAAGAATTCGTATTTCCCGTTTTGCAGGAAGGTGACGGATTATTTGTTGAAAAGTTTCACGTGGAACATGTCAAAATTTATCGAGTGAGAGTTTGATTCAATGATGGATTGCTAATTTGTGGTAAGTCGCAGGTATCAAAACTGCACCAAAAGGGGGACTAAAAATTTACGATACCCCATCCATTACTTCTTTAAACCAAATGACTAAGCCCTTTTTGCCTCTAAAATTTGCTATTGCTTACTTACCTAAAGGAATAAGTGCTTCACCACCTATACTTTGTCAAATTAATCAACACAAGTCAGGAAGTGACAAGCACTGTAAATTGTCATGAAGTAATGATGCGACTTTTCAAGCATTTCAATTGTCCTAACTCTTTGTGTCGTTTACCATACTGCTACTAGAAACCAGCACTAATCAATTATTTAATTTCGCAGCTGACAGACAACAGTAAAAAGTAGTTGACAGCTATTCTACATGGGTATAAGATTTATATGAAAACGTTACCATACAAGGGGATGAACATGGCTACAATAAAAGATGTAGCACGACTAGCAGGTGTTTCTGTTAGCACGGTTTCCCGTGTTATCAATGACAACGGCTATGTAAATGCTGAAACTAGAAAAAATGTTATCAATGCCATGGAAAATCTAGGATTTCGACCAAGTAATATAGCACGAGGTCTGGTAAGTGGCAAAACTTATACCATTGGGTTGGTGATCCCCGATATTTCAAATCCATTTTTTCCTGACATTGCCCGAGGAGTGGAAGATGAAGCTATTGCAAATAATTATAATGTCATCCTTTGCAATTCGGATTGGAAAGTCGAACGCGAAACCATGTACTTGTCTTTGTTAATTGAAAAGAGATGTGAAGGTGTGGTTTTAGTTGGAAGTCACAGTGAGGAAAGTGATTTGCTGAAGGTAATCGGTAAGATGCCGTTTGTATCGGTAGACCGGGAAATGGTCCATGCAGGTCATTCTGTATGGGTGGACAATGAATTTGGAGCTTATACAGCCACAAAACATTTATATGAAGAAGGATATAAACGAGTAGTACATATAAGCGGACCACCTAGTGTCAGATCAGCAAATGCCCGATTATCAGGATATAAGAAAGCTGTTCGTGAGTTTAATTATCATGAACCGCAAATTATAGAATCAGACTTCAGGACAAGTGGTGGATATGAATCTGCATTGAAAGTGCTTGAACAGCAAGGAGATTCACGACCTGATGCTATTTTTGCGGGTAATGATCTGATGGCGATTGGTGTAATACAAGCATGTGAAAAAATCGGAATCAAAGGTGGCGTTGACTTAGGTATTGTTGGTTTTGATGGGATTGGCTCAAGCGCATATACTTCACCGTCTTTAACCACGATCTTTCAACCGGGTTATGAGATGGGAAGAAGAGCATGCCATTTGCTCTTGGATGAGATTGTGAATCCCGGCAAGCGACGAATCAAAGAGGTATTCAATTTTGAACTGCTTGTTCGTGCATCTACGAAATGGATAAAATAATAGGACAAAAAATATTTTTTTAAGAAAGTTTATACCAATGATTATGCAAGATTTAAAGGAAAAAATCAAAAGTCAAGAATTGCAGTAGTTGGTATTTTTTTAATTGATAATGTGGAAACGTTACCACAATCTTAGAAAATTGTATTAGTAATCATGTAGTAAAAGGAGCATTTGAAAAATGACAAGGAAAATTCCGAAGATTACGGTGGTTGGAAGCTTAAATGCTGATTTAACAGCATATGTGGAAACATTACCACATCCTGGGCAAACCATTTTGTCTCATGATTTCAAGCTATATCCCGGGGGAAAAGGAGCGAATCAGGCGGTTGCTGCCAGCAGACTTGGCGCGATGGTAACGATGGTTGGCTGCTTAGGGTCCGATTCCTACAGCAATCTACTAAAAGATTCTTTAGCAAATGCCGGTGTATCTACATCTGACATAATCACCATTCAAGATGCCCCTACAGGAATGGCCTTCATTTTAGTAGAGGATTCAAGTGAGAATGAGATTATCGTCATTCCGGGTGCCAATGCAAAGTTTACTCCAGATTTGTTCGAACAAATAGATATTGAAAAAATTAAACAAGCGGATGCACTGCTGCTGCAGTTGGAAATTCCATTAGAATCCGCTGAAAAGGCTGCTAAAATTGCACATGACGCAGGAGTTCCGGTCATTCTAAATCCTGCACCAATGTGTGATCTGCCTGTTGAATTTTTGCAGCATGTCGATATATTAGTACCAAATCAAACTGAACTTGAAAAACTCCATGACAAGGGCTTTACACTGGAAAAGCTGTATGAGCTAGGAATTCAATTTGTGCTTGAAACCCGCGGTGCACAAGGTGTATTGGTGCATAAGAAGGATTCCACTCACCATGTAGAAGCTGCTAAAGTAAAAGCCATTGATACTGTCGGTGCAGGTGATACGTTTGTGGCTGCTTTTGCAGTAGCCCATAGTTCAGGTGTAGGTCTTTTAGAAGCAGTCCGCTTCGCTAATCAAGCAGCTGCTTATTCAACAACTCGAAAAGGTGCTCAGTCTTCATTTCCAAAAATTGAGGAACTGGAGGCGATTGGGGTGAAACTTCCGTGAAAAAAGCAGGATTATTGCACAGTGAATTAAGCAAAATTATAGCGGCAATGGGACACGGTGACATGTTGGTCATTGCCGATAATGGGTTGCCAATTCCTTCAGGTGTTCATCTGGTTGACCTGGCATTGCGACCTGGAACCGTTTCGTTTGAAGACGTCTTGAAGACAGTTGCTGAAGAACTGGTTATTGAATCATATGTGGTGGCAACAGAACTTCAGGAAACAAATCCAACGTTGTTGAACCGTGTGCAGCAAATCGTAGATAAGCCATATGAGATCGTGGAACATACAAATTTTAAGAAAATCAGTGAACGGGCCGTCACGATTATTCGAACGGGAGAATGGACACCTTATGCTAATGTAATCTTGGTTGCAGGTGTACCCTTTTAGGAGGGATTCAAATGAGTGGTTTACTCCAGCTGGAAGGTATAAATAAATCGTTTTCCGGAGTATCTGTTTTAAAAAATGTTAAATTAGATATTTACCCCGGAGAAGTACATGCATTGTTAGGTGAAAATGGGGCCGGAAAATCTACACTTATGAAAATATTGACGGGTGTATATTCACCTGATAGCGGAACAGTAAAAATCGATGGCCAGCCGCTTACGCTTCATTCCATTCATGATGCCAGGAATTATGGGATTGAAATGATCCATCAGGAAATTAGTTTATTTCCAAGTTTGAGTATCGCAGAGAACTTATTGATTGGTCGTGAAAAGATATTCTCTAAAATGGGATTCATTGATCGAACCAAACTTCGAGAACGCACAAATGAGGTTCTGCAGCGGCTCATGTTAAAAAAGGACCCCAATACGCTCGTAAAAGAATTGAGTGTCGGTGAGCAGCAACTGGTGGAAATTGCGAAAGCTTTATTAATGGATGTCCGTTATTTGATTATGGATGAACCAACGGCAGCCCTGACAGACCTCGAAACAGAGCGTTTGTTTGATATTATTCAATCTTTAAAGGCATCAAATGTCGGCATTATCTATATTTCCCACCGGATGGAAGAATTATTCTCCATTGTTGATAGGGTAACAGTTATGAGGGATGGTCAATACATTGACACAAGGATGATCAAAGATGCAACAGAACATCAATTAGTTTCTTTGATGGTCGGACGAAGTGTCACTGAAAGGTATCCGAAAGAACAAGCTTCAGTTGGTGAGGAAATTCTTCGGCTTGAAAACGTATCATCAGCGCATGTTCATCATATTACACTGAATATACGGGCCGGTGAAATTGTCGGAATTGGTGGACTAATGGGATCAGGACGTACGGAAGTGGCCCGCATCATCTTCGGTGTTGACCGAAAAACAAAAGGAAATTTAGTTTGGAAACAACAAGTGTGCAACTTTAAGAGTCCTGTAGAAGCCATCAAAAAAGGGATTGCCTTTGCAACAGAAGACCGAAAACAACAAGGATTGGTGTTATCAGCTGGAATTCGCGAGAATATTTCCTTGCCAACATTAAAACAACGTTCAAAATTTGGATTTATCGAAAGCAGCAAAGAGAAAACGCTCGTAAATTCGATGATCACGAAATTAAGAATAAAATCGCACTCCATGGACCAAGAGGCATGCAGATTGAGTGGGGGAAACCAGCAAAAGGTTGTTTTAGCCAAATGGATGGCGACAGAACCATCACTCTTTATTTTGGATGAACCAACCCGGGGGATAGATGTAGGGGCAAAGCAGGAAATTTACCGGTTGATGAATCAAATTGTGGCAGAAGGAAATGCCATTCTTCTAATTTCTTCTGATTTGCCTGAATTATTGGGGATGAGTGATCGTGTATATGTCATGCGCGATCATACGATTGCAGGAGAACTGCAGCGGGATTCGTTCGATCAGGATGTATTTATAAAAATTGCGACAGGTGGAGAACTCCAATGATTTCTTCACTATTTAAAAGGAAGGGTTTCCCCCAGGGATTTTTATACTTTTTTTACACCTTTGCACGGTATTTTTACCCTATTTTTACCTAATACTAAAGTAGAATGAATCTAAACGTGAGGATGGAGGGTAAGTATGTTTAACAACGATATGATGTCTATTGGTATGATCATGATCTCATTTGTGGCATTTTGGGTTTTCACCCAATTTAGCGAAAAAGCATAGGGGGTAACTTCAATGGTTGCTATGGGATTGATTTCAATCGCAATGATTATTTATCTAAGCTATGTACTGATGAAACCGGAAAAATTTTAACTACCCTGATTTCTTCAGGGGCTTGGGGGATATAGAAAAATGGAAATGGGTGTATTGCAGATCATCGTGACGCTGGTCATTATTTTTCTATTGGTAAAACCAGTGGGTATTTACTTAGTTAAAGTTTTTGATTACGAAAAAACGGGATTGGATCGGTTCTTTGGGCCGCTGGAACGTGCGGTATATCGACTCATCGGTATAAAAGAAAATGAACCGATGGGTTGGAAAAAGTATGTTATTGCTATGCTGCTCACGAACTTTATCATGATGATGTTCATGTATATCGTATTTAGAACACAAAAATTTTTGCCGTTAAATCCGGATAAGATTGATAATATGTCGCCGGCATTAGCTTTTAATACGGCAGCATCATTTATTACAAATACAAACTGGCAAGCATATAGCGGAGAAAATTCACTCTCGTACTTCTCACAGATGATGGCCATTACATTCCCAATGTTTACCTCAGCTGCGACGGGATTTGCAGTGGCGATTGCCTTTATTCGTGGTTTAATAGCAAAACAAAATAATCTTGGAAACTTTTATATTGATTTGGTACGATCCCTCACTCGTGTTTTCTTGCCATTCGCTTTTATTGTTGCCTTATTTTTAGTGTTTCAAGGATCGCCTGAGACATTGCATGGTGCGGTGAATGCTACCACACTGGAAGGGGCTAAACAAACCATAACAAGAGGCCCTGTTGCATCATTAGAATCTATTAAACATCTTGGAACAAATGGCGGCGGATATTTTGGCACTAATTCAGCACATCCATTGTAAGCGTAAAA
>NZ_BCUZ01000149.1 GCF_001591485.1 Neobacillus fumarioli NBRC 102428
ATCTGTCTGAAGCAGAGATCACTTTGAACAGTATTGAAAAAACCAACAAGAATCTTGTCTGAACAAAAGCCCATTTCGGATAGAATTGATAAAACCAATGGAAAATCTGTCCCGAATTAACGATCCTAAAGATCCCGGCAATCACAAAGGTTTTGATTTATATCCTCCTTTCATAAGTATGTAAGGAAAGGAGTGAAGTGTGAATGCGTGAAGCTCTTCAGAATTTATTTGAAAATCGGGTGCAGCAATTTGTCAACCCCTACCAGAGGCATCATGACACTTTTTTAAAGGCAGAGCGAAAGCTGGAAACAGCCGCGAAACGATCGGCTGATATAGTAAAAGTAAGTATAACTGGGAATATAATCGAGAAGAGTCGTGAGGATGAATTTGAAACAGTAAAATACAATGCCCATTATAAGTATTTCATTAAACATAAGAAAAATTTTTATCTAGAAGAAGAAGTCGAAGAACGGTTAGCGAAGTTTTATAAGGGATCATTGATCATGGATGAGGAGATTACGCCAAGGTCAGTTCAAGTCGATTCAACTGAAACAAATGATGACAGCAGAGAAGAAAGGTTAAGCTACCAATATGATCGCTTAAGAGCGGTCCAATACGCAGAACGCTGGTGGAACAGCTATAATCCTGCTTATAAAAAGTTTGAAAATGATTGCACTAATTTTATCTCGCAATGCCTCCGCGCTGGCGGGGCGCCCATGAGAGGGTACCCGAAACGAGATGCAGGATGGTGGCTGCAAGCACATAATTGGAGCTATAGCTGGGCGATTGCCTATTCATTGCGTTTATATTTAGCTCATTCAAAGCTCGGTTTACGGGCAAAGGAGGTCGCGAGTCCGGACCAACTCTTATTAGGAGATGTCATTTGTTATGATTTTGAAGGGGATGGAAGGTTCAACCATAATACGATTGTGACAGGAAAGGATGCGGATGGGATGCCGCTTGTGAATGCTCATACGTATAACAGTCGGCAGAGGTATTGGGCCTATGAGGATTCCTCCGCCTACACCCCCAATATTAAATATAAGTTTTTCACAATAGTGGATGGATAAATCTTCTGAATGGTATAATGGCAAGGTAGAGGTGAAATTCATGTCCATACACGTAGTACTATTTCAACCGGAGATTCCTTCCAATACGGGGAATATTGCCCGCACATGCGCTGCAACGGGTGCCACCTTGCATTTAATCCGACCTTTAGGATTTTCCACAGATGACAAAATGCTCAAACGCGCCGGATTGGATTATTGGGAATTTGTAAAGATTAATTATTATGATTCGCTTGATGAATTCTTTGAAAAGAATGCCGGCGGACAGTTTTTCTTTTTAACGCAATTAGGCGACAAGCCATATAGTTCGGTTAATTACAGCGATCTTAATACAGATTACTATTTTGTATTCGGCCGGGAGACGACGGGGTTGCCAAAGGATCTTCTAGCCCAAAATAAAGAGTTTTGTTTACGGATTCCAATGAACGACAGTGTCTGTTCGTTAAATCTATCGAATACAGTCGCTATTTTGGTTTACGAGGCACTGAGACAGCAAGATTATCCCAACTTAAACAAAATTGGGCCTAAATGGTAGGCTCAATTTCGTTTACATAAGCAATGTATAAAAGTTGAAAGGGTCTATAACGCGTAAAGGAAAAGAAAAAACCTATCTCGATAGTTAAGAGCACCTATAAAGAAGGGGAGAAATTCCATGAACAAAGTAATCGAAACCATTCTAAACCATCGTTCTCTCCGCCAATTTGAGGATAAGCCGTTAACAGATGAGCAAATTAAGACGATTGTTTCTTGTGCGCAGGCGGCATCTACATCAAGTTTTATTCAGGCATATTCCATCATTGGGGTCACAGACAAAGACAAGAAGAAAAAGTTGAGTGAACTTGCCGGAAATCAGGAGCAGGTAGCCAAGAATGGACATTTTTTCATCTTTTGCGCCGATCTTTACCGCCATGCCCTTATCGGCGAACAAGAACAGAAAAATGTGATCCCATCCATCGAAAGTACAGAAAAATTTATGGTGGCATTGATTGATGCAGCATTAGCTGCGCAAAATGCTGCTATTGCTGCGGAGTCCATGGGACTTGGAATCTGTTATATTGGCGGGATCCGCAACCAGCTTGAAGAAGTGAAAAAACTGCTGAACACCCCGGAAAGAGTGATTCCGCTGTTTGGACTTGCGGTCGGGTATCCGACTAATATAACGGGAACAAAACCGAGACTGCCTTTTGAGCATATTTATCATGTGAATGAATACCAGCCAAATAAAGAAGAATACCTAAACCAGCTCAAAAAATACGACTCGGTCATCTCCAGCTACTATGAGGAAAGAACAGGCGGTAAACGCAAAGACCGCTGGACAGAACAAATGGCCATCATGCTGGAAAAACAAAGCAGAATGTATATGAAGGAATTTGTCCAAAAAAATAAACTTGATTTACGCTAAGAAAGCGCCGAAACTAGACAAATTTTCAAGTACTTTCTTTCATAAATTCACAGGAAAAATTTAGCAATCGTATTTTGAGCATTAGCCGCCGTACTAAACAATGTACGCTTCAAAAACAAGTTTAGAGTAATCCAAACCCCCAGTATTTTAAATGGTGCTGGGGGCTTTCTCTTTCGGATTTCGTAAGGTACGGCTTATGGTGGAAACTATATCAAGGGAAAATCGTAAATATTACGCATATTTCTGTATATTATTATATTTTACAATTAGTGGTATAGTTTGATATTGCTGTTTGTCTACATAATGAAACTTCTTTGATAAATAAAGAAGATATAGTAAGATTTACTCATTTAACAAGTGGTAATGTGGAGTATTTTCCTACTTTTCGCGTTGATCAAATGCCTTATGGGGGAGTAAGGGGGGCGGTATGGGAAAAGAAGGAATCAAGTTCGTCATAGAAGAAATGACAGAGCTTAAATTAGTTGTATTCAATCAGAACCGTTAACAACTTCGGATGAAAAAGGCAGCCTTTCGCTGCCTTATGATATTAAATTACGCTAAGACAATTTTTTAGCTCCTTCAGGATGCCTGGAAATGTCTATGTTAATAATGGACCCAAAGCTACAATGGCTCGTTTTAGTGCTTGTTCATATGCTTTATCTTTTCCAATCACAGTACGAAAATCCTTAACATCTCGAACTGTTGAGCGTCCTTCTATTTCATATCCATTTTCAAATATTAAAAGACATATTGTAGTCTTATCGCTCATTTGATGGAATTTCTTTGCGACGATCATTTCTTCTAATTTAATTCGCTTATCATCTTTAATCCCAACATGCCTTGGATAATGTGTTACGATATGGTCATATATATGATCATTTTTACAAGTAACGATAAGAATTTCTTCTCCTTTATGTTCTAAGTGACTAATTTCACCACATTTAGGACATATACTATCAATAAACATTATGAACCCTCCCTTATAGGCATTTCTCAAGGTTGATATTTTCGAAAAATTCAATAAGAATTCTTTCTTTAATATAGCGATTCAATGAGAAATAATCAATGCAAATTTTTTGCCATCTGTAAGCAGTAGTTGCATTTATCGTTCAATTCTAATTAGCTTAAAAAACCAGTTCCGCTTGGAACTGGTTTTAGAATATATCCCACTTTATAATGTTGTGATTATTTGCGAAATTTCACACGTTTTTCAAATCCATTCAAGCCTTCCAAAAACGCATCAAACCCGCCAAAACGGCGGGTTTTTTCTTAAAAGTAAAGAAAGTATAAATTTAGACTTCGAGAATTGTCCAGCGCAAGCGTCCTAGCCCCTCGGGACAAAAACCAGATGCACTAAAAGTCCAAAAACCAGACTTTTAGTGCTGAAGAACATTTGACCAAGGCGCTTGCGCTTTTCTTACTTAACATTCGGTTTATCGTTATATCCTGAGGTGAAGATAGCAACTAAGAAGGCGATGATGACGACTAAAATAAGAAAAAGTGACATCGGCTTATGTATCCCCCTTCTTTAATAATTTAACGACTTCACTTGCATATAATTTATTATAGCCTAACTTTCCAAAATGAAAAGGGGAAGTTGGGATTATTTTGCAACAAAACCAACTTCATCAGCATGTTCAATTGACAAAGTGCATACAGTATATTAATCGTTCCTGATTAAATACAGGGGGAGGGCCTTATGGATATCTTAAAAAAAATCGAAAAATTTAGGGAAGACGAGGAAAAACTGCGCTGGGAAGGGACATTCGCGGACTATTTACAGTTGTTAAAAGAAAAGCCATGGGTTGCGCAATCAGCACATTCACGCGTATATAATATGATCAAGGATGCAGGGATTGAAGAAGTTAACGGGAAGAAACAGTACAAATTCTTTAGTAATGAATTATTTGGTTTGGAAGAAGCATTGGAGCGGCTTGTGGAAGAATATTTCCACCCCGCAGCCAAACGGCTCGATGTCCGGAAACGGATTCTGTTGTTAATGGGGCCTGTCAGTGGGGGGAAATCAACCTTGGTGACGATGTTAAAGAGAGGGCTTGAGAAATATTCACTTTCCGATCGTGGGGCTGTGTTTGCCATTAAAGGCTGCCCGATGCATGAGGATCCATTGCATTTAATCCCTCATCATTTGCGTGAGGATTTCTATCGGGAATATGGAATCAAGATTGAAGGAAACTTGTCACCGCTTAATATGATGCGCCTTGAACAGGAGTATCACGGCAGAATTGAAGATGTGTTAGTCGAAAGAGTCTTTTTCTCAGAAGACAAACGCGTCGGCATTGGAACATTCAGCCCATCTGATCCGAAATCACAGGATATTGCTGACTTAACCGGCAGCATTGATTTTTCCACAATCGCCGAATATGGTTCTGAATCCGATCCACGTGCCTACCGGTTTGACGGAGAATTGAATAAAGCGAACCGTGGAATGATGGAATTCCAAGAAATGCTCAAATGTGACGAGAAATTCTTATGGCACTTGTTATCGTTAACACAGGAGGGAAATTTCAAAGCAGGACGGTTTGCCTTGATTTCAGCTGATGAAATGATTGTTGCACACACGAACGAAACTGAATACCGCTCGTTTATTTCCAATAAGAAAAATGAAGCTCTTCATTCACGGATTATTGTCATGCCGATTCCGTATAATTTAAAGGTTTCCCAAGAAGAGCGGATTTATGAAAAAATGATCAAAGAAAGTGATGTTGCGGACGTTCATATTGCCCCGCATACACTTCGGGTGGCAGCCATGTTCACGATCTTAACCCGTCTGAAGGAGCCGAAAAAAGGCGATATCGATTTAGTGAAGAAAATGCGTCTATATGATGGGGAAAGTGTCGAGGGCTTTAATCTCGCCGATGTGGAAGAATTGAAAAAAGAGTACACGGATGAAGGGATGAGCGGTATTGACCCGCGCTACGTCATCAACAGGATTTCATCCACCATTATTCGCAAGGAAGTGCCGTCGATTAATGCGCTTGACGTGCTAAGATCGTTGAAAGATGGTCTTGACCAGCATCCGTCTATTACAAATGAACTTCGCGAACGGTATATGAATTTCATTTCCATTGCCCGCAAAGAGTATGACACCATTGCCAAGAATGAAGTCCAGAAAGCATTTGTTTACTCTTATGAAGAATCCGCGAAGACCTTAATGAACAATTATTTAGATAATGTTGAAGCTTATTGCAATAAATCGAAGCTGCGTGATCCATTAACAGGAGAGGAAATCAATCCGGACGAAAAACTGATGCGCTCCATTGAAGAACAGATCGGTATTTCGGAAAATGCCAAAAAAGCCTTCAGGGAAGAAATTTTAATCAGAATTTCTGCCTATGCGAGAAAAGGCAAGCGGTTTGACTATAATTCCCATGACCGCCTGCGTGAAGCGATCCAGAAGAAGCTGTTTGCCGACTTAAAGGATGTTGTCAAAATCACAACCTCAACGAAAACACCGGATGAACAGCAGTTAAAGAAAATCAACGAGGTTGTTGCCAGGTTAATTGATGAATATGGCTACAATTCCACATCTGCAAATGAATTACTGCGTTATGTTGGAAGCTTGTTGAATAGATAACTCTTCCAAAGGACTGGCAGGATCTCTCCGCCAGTCTGTTTTTTTCAAAGATTGAAGTATAAATCTTAACTTTGAAAATTGTCCAGCGCAAGCGGCCTAGCCCC
>NZ_BCUZ01000150.1 GCF_001591485.1 Neobacillus fumarioli NBRC 102428
AGCCGTAATATTCCTACCCATAGTTAATCGACAGTCTCAAAAATCCGCTTATTTATAGGTATTTATATGAATTTCCTGATTTAGCAGGAATCCTTCCGCTTATTTTTCAATGCCTAAAATCCACCTTTAACAGAGCTAAAAGTAAAGTAAATTGTGACTTGCCTGTAGGGGCTGACCGAGGTGTTTGCGCTTTTCTTATCTTTTGCATTTCTAGTTGAAGCTCTCAACCTTTACTTTCCCCTCTGCAACTGTTTCAGCATTTGCGAGCTCCAGAAGCTGGGCTTCTTTGATTCCTTCAATATGCTCGATAGCCCGGAGTACATCACTGTTCAATGCCTTATCAAGGGTCAAAACCATGATCGCTTCTCCGCCGACCTCTGTCCGGCCGACCTGCATGGTTCCGATATTGATTTGATAGTTGCCTAGCAGGGAGCCAACCTTGCCGATCATTCCCGGCACGTCGTGGTGTTTGATATATAATAGATATTTTTCCGGCTTCACATCGATGCGATATTGGTTAATTTTCAAAATTCGGGCGCCGTAGCCATTTAATACAGTTGCCCCGATTTTGGCAGTTTCAGAGCCTTGTGAGATAGACAGCTCCATGAAATTGGCAAAGCCTTTATTCGTGGCATTTTTTTGCACGTTATACGGTACGCCTTGCTCTTTTAAAAGATGAAGAACATTTACAAGATTTACGGAATCACTTAAATGATAGGATAGAATCCCTTTCAGCATCGTGCGAGTTAAAAGCTCTGTATCTTCATCAATTAAATCGCCATAATAATTGATTTCGATTTTTGTAGGGGCTAATCTTTTCAATAATTGAACAGCCAGCTGGCCCATTTGGTCGCCAAGAAGCAGGTAGGCTTGCAGCTTGGCTTGCGTTTCGCCGGACATTTGCGGCATATTGACTGCATGTTGAATATTTTTTGCTTCTAAAATTTCAATTATTTCTGCACTAACTTCTTGGGCTACTTTTTCCTGGGCCTCGACCGTTGAAGCGCCAAGATGCGGTGTTACAACAATGTTTGGATTAGTCAGCAATTCCGAATCGCTGACAGGTTCTTTTTCAAATACATCCAATGCAGCTCCGGCAACATGGCCTGACTGAATCGCTCTAACTAGCGCCTTTTCATCTATAATTCCGCCGCGGGCGCAGTTGACAAAGCGGACACCCTTTTTCGTCTTTTGCAAAAACTCTTCATTAACAATTCCTCTTGTGTCATTAGTTAGTGGTGTGTGAATCGTGATAAAATCAGATTCTCTGGCAACTGCATCAAGAGTTGCTTTTGTAATCCCCAACTTTTTAGCCCGTTCGTCCGTTAAGTAGGGGTCAAATCCTAAAATGTTCATTCCAAAGCTTTTGGCCCGTTTGGCTACTTCTGTACCAATCTTGCCCATGCCGACGATTCCAAGCGTTTTCTTGTATAATTCTACTCCTTTAAAAGAGTTGCGATCCCATTGGCCGCTAGCGGTTTTTTGATGAGCTTGGGGAATTTTGCGGGCTAATGCAAGCATCATCGCCAAGGTATGTTCAGTTGCCGCAATCGTATTAGCACCAGGAGCGTTAATGACAATAATTCCTTTACGCGTTGCGGCATTGATATCAATATTATCAACGCCAACGCCTGCTCTTGCAATTACCTGAAGCTTTTTGGCTGCTTGAAGTAATTCCTCCGTCACCTTTGTCTGGCTGCGGACAATCAAGGCATCGTAATCAGCAATCACCTTTTTCAACTCATCAACGGGTAGTGTCGGTTGCCGGTCAACGACAAAATGAGGATGTTCTAACAAATCCTTTAAGCCTGTTTGACTGATTCCATCTGTTACTAATACCTTATACATGTTTGATCAACCTCTCTTTTTTAAAAATTTCAATCCTGCTAAAGTTCAGATAGGAAAACCATATTTATAAAAAAATAGAAAACCCCTTTCCGAACGTTTTTTTCGTAATACTAAAAAAACGTCCCTCATAACAGACAGATGGTCATGTTATGAGGGACGTGAGATCACGTGGTGCCACCCTCTTTTACTGCCTAAAAAAGACAGCCTCAAAGAACAGTTAACGGTTTATGCCGGGCATGCCTACTAAAAAACTTCAGCAGCCAGTTCAGAAGGGCTGGGCAATCTTAAGAATGAACACCGGTTCACAGCAGCCACCGGCTCTCTGAAGTTCATGCTTAATGCCGTTTTCATCATCACTTTTCAATCTTTGAATTATTCGAAATTTCAAAATGCGGTTGAATATAGGATTTATTCTACATTCTTACCTCCGAGCTTGTAAAGGGGTAAAACGAAAAAAGTTTTTTCTAAATTTAAAAATTTTTTAGATATCTAAGTTAAGCCCATAATAGCGCGTAAGTAAGCGATTACAGATTTATAGACCAGAAACAAGTCTATTGTAAAATAATGAATAGAATCATATAATGTCTACATCACGAGTACAATTGTACGTGTTGAGAGGACATTTAAACGGGAGGCGAAATGATGAAAGGAATCTCGATTGGCTTATTAGGCTTAGGCACTGTCGGTGCAGGTGTCGTGCAAATTATTAAAAATCATCAAGATAAATTAATGCATCAAGTGGGCTGCCCTGTAACGATTAAAAAAATCCTTGTCAAGGATTTATATAAAGCGAGATCTGTTGAAGTAGAAACGGAATGTTTGACAACGAATGCCGATGAAATATTACATGATCAGGACATTGATGTAGTCATTGAAGTCATGGGGGGAGTCGAGGCGACTAAAGAGTATTTAATCACCGCCCTCCGGAATGGCAAACATGTTGTCACAGCGAATAAAGATTTAATGGCCTTGCACGGCTCTGAGCTGTTGACCGTTGCGTCGGAACATGGCTGTGATTTATTTTACGAGGCAAGTGTAGCAGGGGGGATTCCCATTTTGCGGGGTCTTGTAGATGGACTTGCTTCCGACCGGATCACGCAAATGATGGGAATTGTCAATGGAACAACAAACTATATTTTAACGAAAATGGCGAATGAAGGACGTTCCTATCAAGAAGTGTTAAAAGAAGCACAGGAACTTGGCTTTGCTGAAGCAGATCCAACATCAGATGTAGAAGGATTGGATGCCGCTAGGAAAATGGCCATTCTTGCCACATTAGGTTTTTCGATGCACATCGATTTAGAAGATGTTGAAGTGAGCGGTATTTCCAACATTACGGAAGAAGATTTAAGCTACGGTAAACAATTAGGCTATACGATGAAGCTGATCGGCTATGCACATCGCGAAGGGGAAAAAGTGGAGGTCAGCGTTGCTCCGACATTTTTGTCAGATACCCATCCGCTTGCCTCTGTGCAAAATGAATATAACGCTGTGTATGTTTGCGGTGAAGCAGTCGGTGAAACGATGTTCTACGGTCCTGGTGCTGGCAGTCTGCCTACAGCTACAGCTGTTGTTTCCGATTTAGTTGCCGTCATTAAAAATCTCAGACTGGGCGTCAATGGCCGCAGTGCGGTAACACCGCAATATCCAAAGCAGCTGAAAAACGATACGGAAAAATTCTCGAAATATTTCTTGCGCATCCATGTGCAGGATGAAGTTGGTGTATTTGCTGATATTACTTCCATTTTTGCAAGACATGGAGTCAGCTTCGAAAAAATCTTGCAGCTTCCAATAAAGAAAAATGAAACTTCGGAAATTGTTGTAGTTACCCATAAAGCATCACTAACGAATTACGATCGAATTTTACAGGAATTAACGGATCTTGAGGCAGTGAAAGAAATAAAAAGTGCGTATAAGGTAGTGAGGAATTCATGATGAGATGGCCAGGATTATTAGAAGCATACAAAGAGTTTTTACCGGTAACGGAACAAACTCCGAAGTTGACGTTAAATGAAGGGAATACCCCCCTGATTAAGCTTGAGCGTCTTTCAGTAGAATGGGGCGTGGAGCTTTACGTTAAAGTAGAGGGAGCCAATCCGACCGGGTCCTTTAAGGACCGCGGCATGGTAATGGCCGTTGCCAAAGCCATTGAAGAAGGAAGTAAAACTGTTATTTGCGCCTCTACAGGCAATACATCTGCTTCGGCTGCAGCATATGCTGCACGTGCCGGGATTAAATGTATTATTGTCATTCCGGAAGGGAAAATTGCCATAGGCAAGTTGGCGCAGGCAATGATGTACGGTGCTGAAATTATTTCGATTGAGGGGAACTTCGACCAAGCATTAAAGATGGTGCGCAATATTAGCAAGGAAGAACCTATTACACTTGTCAATTCGGTGAATCCTTACCGCCTGGAAGGGCAAAAAACAGCTGCTTTTGAAGTCTGTGACCAACTTGGGACCGCACCCGACATTCTTGCGATTCCCGTCGGAAATGCCGGAAATATTAGTGCTTATTGGAAAGGATTTAAAGAATATAACGATCAAAAAGAGACAGGCCTACCGCGAATGTTTGGCTTTGAAGCGTCAGGGGCTGCCGCTCTCGTCCATAATCGTGTATTTGAAAATCCGGAAACTATTGCAACGGCGATTCGCATTGGTAACCCGGCCAGCTGGGATTTAGCTGTTTCGGCTGTTCAAGAATCAAATGGTCAATTTGATGAAGTTACTGATGAAGAAATTTTAGCTGCCTATAAAAAATTGGCTTCATCCGAAGGGGTTTTTGCAGAACCTGCGTCATGCGCTTCGATTGCAGGCGTCTATAAAAGCATCCAAAACGGTAAAATTGCCAAAGGGACAAAAATTGTCGCCGTGCTAACCGGCAATGGTCTGAAAGATCCGGATACCGCCATCAAGACCAGCCTAGTAAAATCGGTTCAGCTGCCGAATGATGAAAATGCTGTGAAAGAACATATTCGAGGGGTTGTATTACATGCCTCTAAATAACCGATGGGTCATCAAGGTGCCGGCCAGCTCGGCCAACCTTGGTCCCGGATTTGATTCCATTGGTATTGCCTTGGATTTATACTTGACGCTGGAGGTAGAAAGAAGCGATCGCTGGGAGTTCCACTCGACCTCGGCTGAATTAAAAGACTTACCGGCTGATGAACAGCATTTTATTGCTCAAGTAGCCTTAAAGACCGCTGAAAAATATGGGAAAGTATTATCTCCATGTAAAGTTTTGGTTGAGAGTGAAATCCCATTGGGCCGCGGGCTTGGTTCAAGTGCATCCGCTATACTAGCCGGAATCGAACTTGCGGACATTGCTGGTAGGTTAGGTTTAACAAGAAAGGATAAGCTTGAATTCGCAACAGAGCTGGAGGGACATCCTGACAATGTCGGGGCATCGCTGTACGGCGGACTTGTTATTGGTTGTTATCAAGAAAATGAAGTGGACATGCTCTCATTTCATGATCTCCCCTTTGAAGCTGTCGTTGCCATTCCGAAAGAAGTTTTATTAACGAAAGACTCACGTGGTGTTCTCCCAATAAGCCTTTCACAAAGCGATGCAATCCAAGCTTCCTCGACAGCTAATCTTTTAGTTGCGGCCCTTTTGAGCGGAAATTGGAAACTAGCGGGAAAAATGATGGAGCGCGATCGCTTTCATCAGCCGTACCGCAAACCGTTAATCCCATTCTACAGTGAAATAGAGAATGCAGCTAAGGAATCTGGCGCATTTGGTGTGGCACTAAGCGGCGCTGGGCCATCTATCATTTGTTTCACGGAAAAAGGCCAAGGACACAAGCTTACCCAAACTTTGCAAAACAGCTTTCCAGAGTTGACCATGAAGTGTTTAAAAATCGATTGCTCGGGGAGCCAAGTATTTGAGGTGGAAGAAGACCAATTATGTATAAAAAAATAATGCAACTGGGGCAGCAAAGGACTGCCCTTTTTATTTGTCCGTAAGTATAAAACCTCTATTTAGGTCAATCCGGCCTTACCCTTTCATTCCATGGAGCCATTCCTGATAGCAGTCATGGCAAAGTATTTCATCTCTTTCCTCCGTATCAGACACAAAGGAAACATAATGAACATTTCTTTCTTCTAGTTCATCA
>NZ_BCUZ01000151.1 GCF_001591485.1 Neobacillus fumarioli NBRC 102428
TTATAACACTTAAGAATTTTGTCATATTTTGAAACATAATTGATAAAAATAAAATAAAATCTTCTGTTTTTGTAATGATTAAAAAAATAATGTAACAAAATTCCCAGGTTTTTGTGAAAATGACTGATTTTGAACCTCAACAAAAAACGCACTAGAAAGAATTCTAATGCGCTTGATAAGAAGCCGAGCTTTTTTCTATTTTAGAATTAGCACCGGACAATGCGCCGTTTGTACGACTTTATGACTCACACTTCCAATCAGTGCTTCCTTGATCAATCCCTTTCCTTCACTTCCCATGACAATAAGATCATAATGATGTTCTCTTGCATACATCGTAAGGACATGGGCAGGTTCCCCTTCAAATGAATGAGTTTCATAATTTATATTGATTTCTGACAGGAATTGAACCGCAGGTGCTAATATTTTTTTATTTTCTTCGTTCAACAATTGGTTCAAATCAATATTTAGCGCAGGCTCCGGCATAGGAACCTCTTTATTTATATACAAAATCGTCAATTTTTCCGTTCCGACTGCTTTTGCTAATTGTGCTGCATGCTCAAGGGCACGAGCAGAAGGCTCCGAGCCGTCAAATGCTGTTAAAATTTTTTTATACATACGTATCGTCCTTCCTTGCTAACATTTTAGACTCTATTTAGCGTACCGCTGTTCATTGATTGCCAGCAAACCTTTGGACTGTTTCAGCTACTCGTTTGCCAAGCGCCTTACCTAAAGCACGATCATTTTGCGTCAATTGGTTGTCAGGTTCATCTACCGGGCACGTGATGCCTACTCCATAATAGGAGCCATAAGCGGCATTTTCCGGAATATTCCCAGGCAAACCAACAATGATCATTCCTTGATGCAGCATTGGCGTGATCAGATTTAGCATGGTTGCTTCCACTCCGCCATGAGTGGTTGCTGTCGTACAAAAAACAGCACCGATCTTTCCTACTAATTTTCCGTGTGCCCAAAGATATCCTAATTTGTCAATCCAGTTTTTTAAACCTCCGCTGATCGAACCAAAGTGGCCGGGGCATCCCCAAATAATAGCGTCCATGTCTTCAAGGTCTCTAATGTTTGCATGGTTGACATGGTTGACATAAACTTCAGCCCCATTGACACTTTTTACACCTTCAGAAATGGCTTCTGCCAATGCTCGTGTATGTCCATTGTCACTGTCATATACAATGTAAATTTTCATTGTGGTTTCTCCTCCATAACATTTCTTTTAAGAGTTGTGCTGGAACCGCCGAAGTGCTTCCCGATACACTTGATCGTCCATCGGTTCATCCGGTTCCTTCCTATTTCCATTTTGCATGAACATGCGTATCGCTTCGCGGTATTCCTGATCGTTCATTGATGGATCGCTTTGACGTTCTTTAGCTTGTAAAGTTCCCTGTTGGATTGCTGCAATAGCTTTACGGAAATCAAAATCTCTATTATCGTTCGCATTGTCTAATACAGGCTTACGTTTAGGCATACTTGGTATTGCGACACTAACAGCAGCTTGCTCGCCAGACCCCTTTATTTCATGGATCTGTTCTTCTGCACCAACATATTTTCTGCCGCAGAATAAGGCAATAATGGCAATGGCCATTGTATTAGCTGAAATGCTTGGGTTATACCATTCAGCTAACTTCCCTGCCAAATAAGGTGCGATCGCTCCGCCCAAGAATCGGACAAAACTATAGGCTGCAGAAGCGACTGAACGTTCCACCGGTGCTACTTCCATAACCGCTGTTGTCACGAGAGTACCATTAATACCCATAAATATTCCGGCTACAATGACTGACACAATGATAATCGCTTTAGCAGACCATTGCATGCCCAATACATTGACTGTCGGGCTGCCTGCTGCTACCGTTAACCCCATCACAAGCAGGTCTACCGTGTTCAGCAGCAACATTACATACATAATGCGGCGCAAGTTGAACCTTTTTTCGACCTTTGGTGCTACAAATACCGAGAAGATGGCGAATGCAATACCCCAGCCGAAAAAGATAAGCCCAAGTTTCATCGCACTCATATTTAATACAAACGGCGTAAAGGCAAACAATGTATAAAAACCGTAATTGTAAAAGAAAGCGGTGAAAACCATTGCTAAGAGACCTGGAAAACGCAATGCCTTGATCGGATCCAGTACAGAGCTTTTTTGCTTTGGTTTTTCAATATTCGGCAGCAAAAATAATATCGCGAAGAACCCGATAGCCATCAGGATCGCTACACCGTAGAACGGCGCGCGCCAGGTGATTCCGCCCAGCCAGCCGCCAAGCAGTGGACCAACAGATAAACCAAGACCAATGGAAGCCTCATAAATGATAACTGCCGTGGCCGTTCCGCCGATTGTGACACTCACAATAACCGCTAAGGCCGTTGCAATAAACAGTGCGTTCCCAAGACCCCAGCCCCCACGGAACCAAATTATTTGGGTAACAGTGCCAGAAAATCCGGCTAACAATCAAACACAACGATAATAAAAAGACCGCCAAGCAGTGCCTTTTTTGGACCGATGCGGCTGGAAACCGCCCCAGTAATGAGCATCATGACAGCCGTCACAAGCATATAACTTGTAAACAGCAACTCAAAATCTATGTATTTTAAAATGTGTTCCGTCAACATATTCTATTGTATCCGATTGGAAAAGTTAACGGAAGACCTGTTCTGTAATGAATTTAAACATCAAAAATAGCCACTCAAAAAGTGACCTTTTTGCAATGCAGATTTTTGTGTTTCATCATAATAAAGTGTTTTAAATTTACGAAGTTATTTAAAAATGCACATCTGTTGTTCATAATCGAACCTTTTATTTGAAGAAGATTTTAAATAAATCACTTATTAAGGTCCAGGGAAAAGATAGAATCTAAATATTGACGAGGGCTACCAAAGTAAAGTACTTGATTGTATTGTGGATAGATGGATTCGAATTGGATAAAGATAGAGGAATTAAGCAACTGAGGAAAACAGCTGAAAAATTTGCGATCACCGTAAAATATAGCAGTTAAGGCAAGTTTCATTTCTCTTTGGAAAATCATAAAGCGTTGCTTAGAGGAGTGTTCATCAAATTCTCCTCCACTTACATAGACTTTGCCTTTAAATATAAGTTGCCCATTATGCTCGATCCATTCTGCTAAAACCTCGTCTCTGATTTTGAAGTTAATGGCAGAAAGGTTATATTGAGTTCCAATACTTAAAAATAATTCCCCAGTCGCATCAGAATGTGTCAAGGTATATTTTCGGCCTTTGACAGGCATACATTCAGTGGTAGATGGCAAAAATTGTGTGCATAATTTCGATGCATTAAATTTGGTCATAATGACAACTTCTTTCATTAAGAAAATAATTATATGGAAGCATATGTTTAAAAAAATATTTAGTTCTTAAGACGCCGATGTATGGGGAAATTAATTGTTGAATTAAATGAAGGAGAAAAATAGATGAAGATCCGTTTTGGGTATGTAGCCAATGCTTTGGGCTTATGGTACGCAAGCCCTTCCAAATCTTTGACATTTGCTCGCTATTCAGCTCTTTCTAAAAGCGAGAGAATGGACAAACTCAAATCTGTAACAGCACAAAATTTACAACATACGAAAAGAATTTTGTATTATAATATCGCCCACGAAATCTGTTTGTATCGGTTTTCAAGCTCACTTGTTCCTTTGGCAAGCCATCCGGAAGTAATGTGGGATTTCGTTACTCCTTTCAGAGCCGAGTGGGAAGAACTAGGTAAGATAATCCAACAATTTAAGTTTCGCCCAAGCTTTCATCCTAATCAATTCACTCTTTTTACAAGTCCACGGGAAGAAGTTACCATGAATGCGGTAAAGGATATGGAATACCATTTTAAAATGCTCGATGCGATGAATGCGCTAGAAAGGGGGATTATCAATATTCATATTGGCGGAGCTTATGGTGATAAGGATACTTCATTAAGGCGCTTCCATCATAATTTTAAAAAGTTGCCCCATACTATTAAAAAACATGTAACACTTGAAAATGATGATAAAACCTATGATGTAGAGGAAACACTGATTACTTGCGAAAAAGAAAAGGTTCCAATGGTTCTTGATTACCATCACTATATGGCGAATAAAGGAGAGGGTGACCTCTCACATTATTTACCACGGATATTTAATACATGGGATAGCTGTCCAACAGTGCCGAAGGTCCACATTTCTTCACCAAAGTCAGACCAAGCCTATCGTTCACATGCTGATTTTGTCTCTTTGGATTTTATCCTTCCGTTCTTAAAAATAGCAAAGGAGCTTGATAGGGATTTTGACATTATGATTGAAGCCAAGCAGAAAAACCTTGCTATGTTGAAACTTATAGAAGAAATCGCTTCTATTCGGGGAATCAAACGTATATCCAGCGGAGAGGTAGAATGGCGATAGGAAGATCAACTACTTTGGAATGAGGTGTGAAAAATGACGATTGTACGTCTCGGTTATGTAGCAATGAGCATGGAATTAAAAAATGCTTCTCCCTCACAAACCATGACATTTACACAATTCCAGAAAATTGATGACAGGGAAGCTGCTATTCGTAAATTGGAAAGGATTTCGCTATCGAACTTAGAACATACGCTACGAATTTTAAAGCATAATGCAGCATCTGAAATCCATTTTTATCGTTTATCTTCTCGTCTAATCCCTCTTGCCAACCATGAAGAACTTCTTGATTGGAATTATCTGAAGCCACTCCATAAACTGCTGCGTGAGATTGGTGATTTTGCCAATAATCACGAAATAAGAATTGATTTTCATCCGGATCACTTTGTTCTCATTAATTCCATGAAGAAAGAGATATTAATAAATTCCATCCAAACGTTGAAGATGCATTATTTATTATTAAAAGGGATGGGAATTGTACCTACTCATCGTTGTGTCATGCATGTGGGAGGTAATTATAAAGAGACAGATGTATCCCTTGAACGTTTTATAGATAATTGGATGAGCGTTCCTAGATCGATTCAAAAAATGATTATGCTCGAAAATGATGATACCTCATTTACGCTAGAAGATACTCTTTACTTGTGCGAAAAACTGGATATTCCTCTTGTTTTTGATTATCATCATCATCTTGCTCACTATCGAAATGCTGATTGGGAAGTTCATTGGAACCGAGTCCTCCAGACATGGAGGCATTCTCCTCTTCCTCTAAAAATGCATATTTCCAGTCCAAAAAGTCAAAAGGCATTTCGCCACCATACCGATTTTGTTGATGTGAAAATGGTTTTTTAGTTTTTAAAAGAAATTAAAGGCAGCGTTAAGCAAATTGATTGCATGATTGAAGCAAAAAGAAAAGATGAAGCACTGTTTCATTTAATGGAAGAGATTAAAGCAAGGGAGGATGTGGAAATCATTGATGGCTCTTCGTTCCATTTAAAATGATAGTTTGGCCATCAATGAGGTAATTTACTAATATTGACTAGCTTTTCAACGAGAATTCCTGTGGTGGCTCACCGTTTAGGTTTAAGATTCGGACTGTTTCGGGATGTATTTCAAGAAATACGTAGTTCGGATCATTGGGGCCATCAAACCATTTATTAAAAGATTCTTCCCAGAATTGATCCTTTAAAGATTGTGTATCATTAATAGATGAAGTGCCTAAAATTTCAACGAAGGCATCGCTTTGTCCTTTCTCTTCATAACCAAGCAATACCGAAACATATGGATTATTTTTAATTTCATCAATCTTTTCTGTGTCCTTTTTCGTTGGTGTATATAATGTTAAGTCCTCGTTGTAAAACGTCATATAACGTGAATGGGGCTTATTATTTTCAACCGATGCCAGGGTGCCCGTTCTGTGGTTAGAAATGATGTTAACAACCTTTTGTTTTAAATCTTGATTGCTCATTTATTGTCCTCCTATGGATTAGTTTCATTTTATTTTCCACTAAAGCAGGACAAATATACTGTAAGAAATTTACTTCTTGATAAAAAAGT
>NZ_BCUZ01000152.1 GCF_001591485.1 Neobacillus fumarioli NBRC 102428
CAGCCCCTACTTTTCATTAATTAAGAAATCTACTTAATTCTGCACGTTATTCTTCCACCAATACCTAAAAAACTAATTGACAATGATTATCAATTAAAATAAAATGAAAATGCAAGGATGACATTGAAAGTCATTATCAATAACGACTTCTTAGGAGGATTTTAATGAACAAAAACCTATTACCTAAATTATTTATCCTTCTATTACTATTAGGATTTGTAATACATACTCCTGTAAACGCGGCTGGAAATTCTAGCGAGGATATGAAAAAAGCGGAGGTATCTGTTGACAAAGCGATCAAATTCGCTTCAAAAGGGAATCTTACGGAAGCACAAACGGCTTATGAACAATTTGATAAAACCTGGAGAGAAATAGAAGATGGGATAAAAGCTGAATCTGCTGCCGCTTATCGTGATATTGAATCGAATATGGGAACCGTTGTCTATGCTTTCACTCTAAAGAAGCAAGATCAAGTCTTAAAGGCTTTACAAAGTCTAAAAGCTGTAAACGAAAAGTTTACGAGTGGCGGCTATCCAAAAGATGCAAGTTTTAAAAAAGAGAATATATCTTTAGATGATTTTATTTTTCTCCTTCAACAAACGAAGAAAGAAGTGAAGGAACATAATCAGTCAGGGGCATTAGCGGGTATTAAAAAGGCAAGCAGCAGCTGGTTAAGCGTTGAAGGAGTAGTAGTCGCACAATCTTCTTCCGTTTACAGTGATTCTGAAAGAGATTTGGTCACGATCCAAGCTATGTTAGCTGCTAATCCACCAAATTATAAAGAAGCTGAAAAAACAATTGATAACATGATTAAATATCTTACCCCTTTAGTTGAGAAAACAAGTTACACTTATTGGGATGCAGCGATGATCCTTATTCGTGAAGGTTTAGAAGCATTGCTCGTTGTAATTGCTCTTATGTCTTTCGTGAAAAAATCAGGAGATGGAAAAGGAAAAGGCTGGATTTGGACTGGGGTGTTATCAGGTCTGGGTGTTAGCGTAATCCTGGCTCTTATTGTTAAATTTGTGATTTCATCTGGAGCTTTTGGCAATAATAATGCGCTGATCGCAGGCTGGACAGGTGTTTTTGCTGCAGTCATGCTATTGTATATGAGCTATTGGCTTCATAGTCAATCCAATATTGCTGATTGGAATCGGTATATTCGCGAAAAAAGCCAAACTGCGTTATCAACTGGTAAACTAGTTTCGTTAGGAATTCTTGCCTTTCTTGCAGTATTCCGTGAGGGGACTGAAACTGTATTGTTTTATATAGGAATGGCAAGCCAAATTAAACTTCAGTCATTACTTTTTGGTTTTCTTATCGGAGCAGCAATACTTGGAATCTTGGCTTACCTCATGATTTATGTTGGGGTGAAATTGCCACTTCGTCCATTCTTTATGGTTTCAAGTGTTATCGTATTTTATCTTTGTATTAAGTTTACAGGAATGGGAATTCACAGTTTACAACTGGCGGGCTTAATACAAACAACAAATACTTCGCATATCCCAAGTATAGAATTTTTTGCACTTTACCCATCATGGGAAAGTACAATACCACAAGTAATTCTTGTTATTGGTGCGGTTATTATACTTTTATTAAAAAAACAAAAACATACTGCGGCAAATATTATTAAAAATGAAAGTAGGAAACTATCATGAAAAAATTAACATCAATGATTTTATCAATTGGACTTGGAGGATTGTTACTTTTAGCAGGTTGCAGCTCTGATCATAGCAAAGTTTCAAATGGTGTAAATAAAATGTTGGACACTACAAAGCAGTTATCCAAAGCAATTGATTCTGGGGACCAGACAAAAGTAAAGGAAGTAGGGCCTAAATTAGAGGATCAATGGTCTTCATTTGAAGATGAAGTAAAAAAGGATCATAAAGACCTTTACGATAAAATAGAAACCTATCTTGACCCAACTGTCGCGGGTTCAAAAGCAACAACTATGGATAAAAAAGCATTAAGCAATTTGAACAGCAAGCTGACTGATGCCTTAATGGAATTAGAAAGAAAACTAAATAGATAACAATAAAAAATACCAACTTTTTAAGGTTGGTGTTTTTTTGTTTTTCGAAGACAATCATTTATTCACAAGATTTTAAATCACATCCTTTTTTGAAAAATCATAAAAGACGAAAATCAGCAGACAATAATAAAAATGACCTACTTCCAACGGGACAAAAGTAAGTCACAGATCTTTTTGTTCTTAAACTTTTTTCAGTTTAAAGGTGCTGACCATTAGGAATGATAGAATGATGGTAATCAATATAAACGTTTCTGATGGCAGGTAAGGTATTGTTATAAAGCTTAGTGTTGCTAGGACGCCAGCAACTGTGATAGGCAGACCTGTAAAATACCCATTGCTTTCCGTGATATTAAAGCGGGCTAAGCGAAATGCGCCGCAGGCGATATAGAAAACGGTAAAAAAAGAACCTGGACCACCAAATTCATGCAAAATTCCCTGATACATCAGTAGTGCCGGTGCAACACCAAATGATATAATATCACTCATGGAATCTAATTGTTTGCCAAGTTCTGACTCGATATTGAATTTTCTGGCAATCATGCCGTCAAAGCGGTCAGCGAGTGCTGCAAGAAAGATCAGCAGTAAGCTTAATTGCAAGTTCCCGTTTATTACGAAACAAATAGCAAAGCCGCCTAACAATAAATTTGCGATTGTCATTATATTGGCTATCTGGGTTTTAAATTTTTTAACTGTCTGGTCAAGAACATGCAATAAAAACATGTTTTCAACACCACTCCTTTCTAGTAGAGAAAATGTAAATTTTCCAAATTTTATTCTGTTTTATTTCATTCTAAGGCTTTTATGAATGTTCGTAAAGAGTATTTTTACACTTTTTGGGGGTATATCATGATTCAAACGTTTTATCGTCTTTTGATCGAGCTGACAAATGGGAGGTGGACATCTGGCATATTAAGAAAATTTGCCCGTTCGCGTACGAGCCGCTTTATGGTTCCTTTATTTGCAAGAGCCTATCATCTCAATCAGGAAGAAATGGAAAAAAGCTTGAGTGAATATCCGACATTGCATGAATTATTTATTAGAAGGCTGAAAAAAGGGGCTAGATCCATTGATACTAATGCCGAATCGGTGGTCAGCCCGGTCGATGCGGTTTTGGAGGATATTGGTCCGATTAAAGAAACAAGCGAAATTGTTGTCAAAGGGAAGACTTATTCCATTGAAGAAATGCTTGGTGACCCGGAAGTTCTCACAAAATATATAAATGGAACTTATATCATCCTTTATTTAAGTCCCAGCCATTATCACCGAATCCATAGCCCTGTGAGCGGAAGGGTGACAAAACAATGGAAACTGGGACGCAAATCCTATCCAGTTAATAAATTGGGGCTGAAATACGGCGTTCATACGCTTTCAAAAAACTATCGTGTGATTACTGAAGTTAGAACAGAATATGGACATGTAGCGATCGTCAAGGTCGGGGCAATGTTTGTTAACTCGATCGAAACGACTCATACTGGTTCAGCGTTAGAAAAAGGAAGTGAGATGGCCTATTTTAGCTTCGGCTCTACTGTCGTCTTATTATTTGAAAAGCATACGTTCCAATTGAATCCTGATTTACAAACACCACAGGAGTTAAAAGTTGGCGAGAAACTTGGACGGATGCATAAAGCAGTAGATGAATGAAAACCTTTCGAATAGAAGTATAAAAAATGCCCTATAAAGGGCAGCAAGAGAAATTTATGAAGAAATTTTAATTTTATGAGCAAGGGATCTGCGGAGAATTTCTTTCTCAATCAAGCTGATAAATTCCGGGCTTAGTTTCAGTTCCTTTGCTTTAATATAGGATTCAATCAATAACTCATCTGACAGATTCCGCATGTCAGATTCCACCTCCATTTATTTTAATGGTTCTATTTTTACTCAAGAAGACATACAATAGTAAGTTCCAAATGGTTAGTACCCTTAATCTACCAAAATTATTCCTATTGAACAATCGTTCATTTTATCCACATAACCGGTGGATAAACTGTTGGTAATTTGTTTATAAATTGGAAAATAGTAAATGATTCAATGGGTAAAATGTTAATAACTTTATCCACAAGTGAAAGAAAAGTAGAAATTTGTCGAAAAATATTTTTGTTCATCCTAATCACTCATCTATTAGCACCGCGTTTCTTTTGAAACAAAGGATGAAATTGGTTATGATGGTACAAGAATGCCGACATGACCTATCCCAACTCTTGCAAATACAGAAAGTTAATGAGGTGTAAACTTAGTGCTTGAGATCTTTTTACCAAATGAGCATGTGAAAAGTATTTTTGATATCACGCCTGAACAATTAAAGTCAAAAGGCATAAAAGGGATTATAACTGACTTAGATAATACACTGGTGGAGTGGGATCGTCCCAATGCCACACCGAAATTAATCAGCTGGTTCGAGGAATTAAAGAAACATAATATACTTGTAACCATTGTTTCGAATAATAATGAAGCAAGAGTGAAGGCATTTGCTGCCCCGCTTCAAATCCCCTTTATTTTTATGGCGAAAAAGCCGATGACCAAAGCCTTTAAACGAGCTCTTCGACAAATGGGGATCAAAAAGGAAGAGGCTGTTGTAATTGGCGATCAGCTAATGACGGATGTCCTCGGCGGCAATCTCAGCGGGTTCCATACGATCCTTGTTGTTCCAGTTTCGCAATCGGATGGTTTTATGACCAAATTTAACAGATTGCTGGAACGGAGAATATTGAATTGGCTGCGGAAAAAAGGGATGTTACAATGGGAGGATTAAAACTTTGAGTAATGTAGATCAACATGTATGTATTGGGTGCGGTGTGAAAATTCAGACGGTACATCCAGAACAAATCGGCTATGCCCCCCCCTCAGCGTTGGAAAAAGAAACAATTATTTGCCAAAGATGCTTCCGGCTTAAGCACTATAATGAGATCCAAGATGTCCAGTTAACCGATGATGATTTTTTAAAGATCTTGAATGGGATTGGGGCAAGAGAAGCATTAATTGTCATGATTGTTGACATTTTTGATTTTAACGGCAGCTGGCTGCCAGGATTACACCGCTTTGTTGGAAACAATAAAGTACTTCTTGTCGGAAATAAAGTCGATTTACTTCCTAAATCAGTTAAACATCATAAATTGATTCATTGGATGAAAACAGAGGCAAATGAACTTGGGCTGAGACCGGATGATGTTTTTCTTGTCAGTGCGTCAAAAGGCTGGGGAATAAAAGAAACAGCATCGGCGATTGACGAGTATCGCAGTGGGAAAGATGTCTTTGTAGTAGGCTGTACAAATGTGGGAAAATCTACATTTATTAACCGAATCATTAAAGAGGTTACTGGTGAAGAGGATGTAATCACGACTTCTCATTTTCCAGGTACGACATTAGATGTCATCGAAATTCCACTTGAGGACGGACGAGCATTAACAGACACACCTGGAATTATTAATCACCATCAAATGGCTCATTATGTAGATAAACGCCATTTAAAAATCATTACACCAAAGAAAGAAATAAAACCTATGGTTTATCAATTAAACGAAGGACAAACCTTATTTTTTGGTGGTCTTTCCCGTTTAGATTATGTAAGCGGGGGGAGAAGATCATTTGTTTGTTATATTTCCAATGAATTGAAGATTCACCGGACAAAAACAGAAAATGCCGATCTGTTATATGAAAAACATATTGGTGAAATGCTCACACCGCCAAGGCAGGAACAATTGGATTTATTTCCAAAACTCGTAAAACAAGAGTTTTTTATTAAGGAAGCAAAGACGGACATTGTCATTTCGGGTCTTGGCTGGATTACAGTGAATGAACCGGGCGCAAAAGTAATAGTTTATGTGCCTAAAGGTGTTCAAGCGTTAATTCGAAAATCGCTTATATAAATTGGGTAGTGT
>NZ_BCUZ01000153.1 GCF_001591485.1 Neobacillus fumarioli NBRC 102428
GTCCTTCATCTCCCAAATAAAGGACTGTTTTCTGTTCGCTCTACCGAGTTTTGTCTTTCATCACCCGAATGAAGAGCATTTTTTGTTGGCCCCCGGGGTTTTGTTTTTCATCTCTGATAAAAGACATGAACAAACGCACTAGAATTCCTATTTGAATTCTAATGCGCCTTTAAAGTAAATTCATTATTGTACCGGCTTATATCCATATTTCTCAAGCTCGGCAAATATGGTTTTAAGGCGCGGGTTTCCTTCCCCTACCACCTTATCTTTAATGACAACCACTGGATAAAACATATCTTCCTCGATAACTTTTTTGGCAAAATGGAGTTTTTCCGGCTCCTCCGGCGGTTGATAAATATCTACATACGTCATTTTCACGGATTGTGCCGGGAATTTTCTACCAATGGCAGCCTCAATCCATTCAAATGTTTCTTTTGAAGACGGTAAATTTACACAGCTTGGGCATAAGTTTTGTGCACCATAAAGAACAATTTCTACTTCTGAAAATTCCATACGATCATCCCTACTGTTTTTCTTTTATTTTACATTATTAACAAGATAAATACGAAGAAAATGATTTTCTATCTAATGGATTTTTATATTCGATGACAGTATAATATAATTAGGAAAGGAGTCGATAAGATGGAAGACCGCGAAATGTTTGAACAAGTACAAGAAGTATTAGATAAATTGCGTCCGTTTCTTCTTCGCGATGGTGGGGATTGCGAATTAGTAGATGTAGAGGATGGCATTGTAAAACTTCGCTTGCTCGGTGCATGCGGGTCGTGCCCAAGCTCAACCATCACTCTGAAAGCGGGAATTGAAAGAGCACTTTTAGAAGAAGTTCCCGGTGTTGTAGAGGTAGAGCAAGTTTTCTAAAGCCTTTAAAGCGATTGCCAAAATAGCAATCGCTTTTTTAAGTTTAATGATAAAGCCATTCTAACTGCGGCAGATTTAAGCGATGAATCGGTGCGCCAGTTATATGAAAAAATCCTGCTAAAAATTTCTCATATTCGGTTGATTGACGTAAAATTTTCCCCAGCTGTTCCTCTAACAGTTTTTTATCCTGTTCAGAACGGGTGATGTAGTAACTTTCTATACAATCAAAATAATGGAGCGGAAAGATTAATCGCGAATATAACAGGCGCCAAGAGAAATCAGACAATGGCGAAATACTTTGATATTCGTCAAAAAACCCCTTCACCTCCATATGGTATGTCTGGGAGTTACGAAAATATCGCTCTCTCGTCCATTCAGCCAAATCACGACTTCGATGGTCAAATACCCAATCAAATGGATTCTTAATCAAATATTGTCCCGATTCCCATGTTTTTCTGGTGAACCGTTCATGGCAAACCGTGCCTCCGTCCGTTTCGGATGGCTCTGCATCAATCTCAGTATCCACCAAATACTGGATGGCATTCTCTGTTAATCCCATGTAATAGGGAAATGATTCAATAAACATTTGTTCAAATTCATCTTCTGGTGATTGAAACAAGAGGCCGTTCCATACCCTTTCCATTTGCTCCAGCCGCTTTTCCCACAGCTCTTTCCATTGCCCGATCCGGCTTGTGCGTTCAACCTGAAACGGCACCATTCTGCCTCGTTCATGAAACCTGGCTAGTTTCCTTCCCAGTTTTACTCTTCGCTGCTGATGTTCAACTTGACGATTGGCCAACACACAATAATTCGTCTGTTCCCATGTGGTAATATAATTTCCGTCTTTTGTTTGCAGGAACATCGGCACATTTTGATCGCCATAGTTTCTTAAGTGACGAGTAAGCTGCTCCAGTTCCATAATATCAGCCTCTTCTTTTCCAGCAGGCTTTGAAATTAAATATAGCCAGCCGTTTCCCGCCAAGGCATCATAACGATCGATTTTTAATTGCTCCTGTGCGGTAATTCCATAATGATTTTCAAGCATTTTCTGAAGCATCCTGCCACCCCCGCTTCCTATACTTCAAATATATGATTGAGTTTTGAAAAATTGTTGGGAAATCAATTTGAATGTCTGTTTTTGAAACATTTGCATATGTTAAGAAAAAGGAATTACTCGAGGGTATAAATTCAAAGAGAAGGTGAAAAAATTGGCTGACAATAAAGCTGTAAATCTAACCGAGGAAACAGCCCGCAGATGGCTGAAGGAAAGAGGCGTAGAGATTCGCGATATCGCTGATCTAGTATTTTATTTACAGGAAAAGTATCACAAAAATCTTTCCATTGAGGAGTGTATTGAAAACGTTGAAAGGGTTCTATCTAAGCGTGAGGTGCAAAATGCCATTATTACCGGTATTCAGCTAGATGTTCTGGCAGAGAAAAAAATGCTGGAAGAACCGCTCCAATCGATTATTGCTGTAGATGAAAGTTTGTATGGCATTGATGAGATTCTTGCCTTTTCCATTGTCAATGTTTATGGTTCTATCGGCTTTACGAATTATGGTTATGTTGACAAACAAAAACCCGGCATCTTGGCTCGGCTAAATGATAAATCAACTGGCCAATGCCATACCTTTTTAGACGATATTGTCGGCGCCATTGCGGCTGCTGCCTCAAGTCGGCTGGCACATAGGGCAGCGGGGGGGGACAGGGGATAATGGATCCCCCCATCCTTTTTTACGGCTCCCACTGATCTAGTGTGTCCACAACATAAGTCGGTTGACGGTCATAGCCTGCAAGCAATTCTTTTGTCGTTACGCCAGTATGTACAAGAAGTGTATCCATTCCGGCATTCAGACCTGCTAATATATCGGTATAATAATTATCGCCGACCATCAGTGTTTCTTCTTTTGCCGTTCCTAATACATTTAATGCCTGCTCGACAATGATCGCCTCGGGCTTGCCGATAAAAATCGGCTTTGTTTGTGTCGAAACCGCAATTACCGCTGTCAGTGAGCCATTTCCCGGCAGCAGACCGCGTTCTGTCGGCAGTGCAATATCGCCATTGGTAGAGATGAATGTCGCGCCATTGCGGACGGCCAGGCAGGCAATCGCCAATTTTTCATAATTGATATCACGGTCAATCCCCATCACCACATAATCAGCATGTTCTTCGGCAAAAGTGAACCCCTTTTCTTTAAGGGCAGTCCGAATTCCTTCTTCGCCAATAACATAAACAGAAGCATCCTTTTTTAAGTCATAAATATAATTCGCGGTTGCCAGACTGGTGGTAAACACTAGTTCTTCACTCGCCGGAATGTCAAAATGGCGAAGTTTCTCTGCTACCTGCTCCGGGGTCCGTGAAGAATTATTGGTTACGAATAAATACGGAATCCCCTCTTTTTGCAGCCTTTTTACAAAATCGGAGGCAGCCTCAATTCGCTCCGCCCCTTTATACATCGTACCATCCAAATCAATTAAATATCCTTTATATTTTTTCATAAAAACACCGCTCCTTTACATCATTCCGCTCGCTTTCCCGTTTCCATTTCAAAATAGAAAAGGCCGTTTACACGGTCAAACATCAGTTTTTAAAAGCGGATACCGGTCCCAATTCATTTGCAAGGAAGTCGCGTACATTTACTGCAAAAAGTGACAGGTCAGGAAGATGTTTGGTAAATTGTTCTTTTAATGCATCATGATTGATTTCAGTATATAATTGGACAAGTTGTTTCCGAAATGGGATCAAAGTTTTCAAACTATTTCCGGTTTCTTGGGAAATCACTTTTTCATCCATTAAAATATCAATGATGTCCTCATAACTTCCCGGATCGCGCATAATAAAACCGTCAATTACATCGTTTCCGACATCAAGCACCGACTCCAGCATCATTTGGGCGGTTCGTTCCAACGCGGCAATTTCGATTGGGGTCTGCCACTGCTCTTGACTTTGGAATAGGCTAATTTGTTTTTCTAAATAGACGAGTGTTGCCTCCATTTTATTTCTATCAACAAAATACATGCTATGTCACTTCCTTATAGAAACATTCATATCCCATTGTAACATATTTAAACAACTCCCATCTTGAGTTTAAATTTGATACTATGAAGTTGCAGTAAAAATTGTTATATGAAGGAGAACTGTGCAATGGAAGAACGTTTTTTTCTGTATGATGACAAAGAAGATACAAAGACAAGATTTGTCAGCTTTGTGGTGGAAAATTACCGCTTTGATTTAGCCATCATCAGATCGGACCGTCATTATGGCAAGTCGCTTGTTTTGGATATGCAGCGGAACCGCTTTGCGATTATTGGCCAGGATGATTTGGAAGAAGAAGGTTACTTGGAATATGCCTTCAATTTAAATGAAGAAGAGGCTAAAGAACTGCGTTCGTTTTTAATGGAAATCGTCTAGCAACCCTTTACATGTTTTTCCCCGTGCTTGCCATACTAGAGAGTAAGGGGTGAAAACAATGGCAGAAAAATATACTGATTTTGGCAATGTGGAAAAACGGCGAAATTATTTGACTGCTGAGGAATTTCCGGATGGCCCGTTTGGTTCACCTTTTCGGAAAGAGGACCCTGTAGAACTGAAAAGTACGCCTTGGCGGGAAGGGCAGCGCCGCTACAGTGCTTTTACTTATGAGAATAAATCACTGCATGATGATATGCCACGGCAAATGGAGGGTGCTCATCCAACCCATGATGACCCTGAAAAAGATGAGCAGCCGCCATATCATAACATTCATCAATAACTTTAAACGGAAGCTTTGACACAAGCTTCCGTCCTTTTTTAATAGTAAACAAAGTAAAAATTTTGACTTCGAGAATTGTCCAGCTTCAGCGCCTAGCCCCTCGTTATGTGCTCCTGTGCCATAGCTTATTCGAAGAGGTTTATGTTCAGCTCGTCGCATGTCTAACAAGGAAGATTATTCGGAGAAACAGGCAGGCTGACCAAGGCGCTTGCGCTTTTCTCATTTCTTTATTTTTTTTAAAACAAAGTAGGCACATCCGAAATTACAGTATTCGTAAAGGTATTCGCTCAAAGTGCTGATTTTCGTATCATAGGTTGCTTTTTGATTATGGTCATCAAAGAACCCTTTCAGGCGGAGCTGATTATAGCCCCAATCCCCGACGATGTAATCATATCTAGATAAAATCTCACTATATCTTGCCTTAACAGCTTCCTCATTGAAACCGTTCCGATATTCCTGTACCAGTTCATAGCCCGTATTATTTAAAACAATCATGGTTCATCACCTCAATTTGCCAAGCGACTCTAATAACCATTATAACCGATTCACCATCAATTACTAAGAAAAAAAATTTTGGAGCGGGCAATCTAATAAAAGGAGGTGTTTCTTTTGCAAAAATCACTAATCATCCTCGGATTATGTACAATAACGGCCCTAACCGGCTGTTCAACAAAGGATACGGGCAAAAACGATATATATCAAGAAAGCGGCAATACCATAAATGTCAACAAAAAACGATATGAACTGTATAGAGAGGGCGGAAGCCAAGATGTCCGTGATGTCAGTTCAAGCTATGGCTTTGTCCGGCAGCAAAAGAGCCCGATCATGGGTGATAACACAGCAAACAATCTGTATACAGCACTCGATCGTGAACAAGTTGCCAACATTATCAGTAAACATTGTGTCACCATTCCAAATGTCCATGATGTTTCAACCCTTGTTACCGACCAGGAAGTGCTGGTTGCCTATGAGACCGATTCGAAAAACCGCAATCTGACGGCAGACCAAGTAAAGAAAACAGCCATGTCTGTTGTTCCAAGATATTATCATGTATATGTTACAGATAACAAGCATTTAAGACGTGACGTGGAAAACCTTGCCGGTCTTCATTCCACAAGCCGCAATGCCCGCAATGCTGTTGATCATGTGATAAAACTAATGAAAGAGTCCCCGCAAGGAGAAAGAATGAACGCCAGTGAAGATGAAAACGGGCTTACGCCTGATGATCATACATTAAACAGACCATATTTAAATAAAAA
>NZ_BCUZ01000154.1 GCF_001591485.1 Neobacillus fumarioli NBRC 102428
GACAGTCTCATTCTTCCGATAAAGTGAGTACCCTGCTGAAAATCAACCATGAACACTAACAGAGCCTTATATTTAAAGATATACGAGAGTAGAATCTTGATTTCTACAAATAAAACGATGTGATCCGCGAATATAAGCTTTCAAACCAGCATCCGTAAATCATCTCTCCTAAAAACAAAAATACTAAATTTTAATAGTTTAAGATTCTGGCATTTTGTCCACAATGGTGATTAGAAGGGATGGTGCTGGTGATGAGAAGTAAGGTAATTGTTTGGGCTTATTTGATTGTATTATCGTTAGGAACGATGTTAAGTTTATATATGCCAAAAACAGAAGCGGCGGCGAAGGATTCGGTTGTGATTCCTGGGGATGCCATCCGCCTCCGGATTTTGGCAAACAGTGATTTAGATTCCGACCAGGCATTAAAGCGCAAAGTGCGCGATGCGGTCAATGCGCAGATTACCTTTTGGGTACAGGATTTAACCTCTATGGACAAAGCGAAGTCTGTCATTAAGGAAAAATTACCCGAAATTAAGGCGATTGCAGAAAAAGTAGTCCATGACCAAGGTTCCAATCAAACAGTGAAAGTTCAGTTTGGCAAAGTACAGTTTCCAACTAAATTATACGGTCAGTTCCTATACCCGGCGGGGAAATACCAGGCAGTGTTAATTACATTAGGGAAAGGCGAAGGCGCCAATTGGTGGTGTGTTCTTTATCCACCGTTATGTTTCCTTGATTTTTCAAATGGTGTAGCCGTAAGTCAAGGTTTTAATGAAAAAGCGGAAGCAGCAACAAACAAATCGGACGATCAGAACAAGGATGCCCAGCAAGTAAAAGGAAGTTCGGACGATCAGGTACAAAAGAATGCTACTCAGCAAGTTGAAGATTCTGTACAACCCGACGAGAAAACAACGAAAGAAACTACAAGCGATCAGGACTCAAAAACAGCTAAAAAACAGGATCATAATGGACAAAAGTCTTCAAAAACAGCTGATCAAAAAACCTCCAAACAGTCAACAAAAGAGACCGTGCAACAATCTGCTGATGAAAAAGATACAGCTGTGGCGGACGATCAATTGGCGTCAACCGATCAGACGAAATCAGACGCATCCATTGAAACCGCAGCGAAGGCACATAAGATCGTCGAAAAAGCCCCAGTCTATACGTCAGAAGATGAGCAGCCAGTAAAAGTAAAATTTTTTATCGTTGAACTATGGCAAAAACTATTCGATTAAAGAACTAGTCCTGCTAAATCGGGCTGATTTTCTAATGGTCTACTTTTTCTATTTCCTCATATTCATAGAGTAGAAACACCGAATGAGGGGGATTTGCATGCCGGGATGCATTCGCAAGGCAAATAAAGAAGATATGACCGTTTTGAAAGAGTTTTTATTAAGGGCAAATGTAAAGGCGGATGATCTGACAGAAGAGACAGCCTGCTGTTTCTTATTGCTGGAGGATGAGACGGGTGCGCTGAAAGGTACTTTAGGAATGGAAATGATTGCGGAGTTCGGGATCCTACGTTCGCTGGTCGTTACATCGGATCAAGCGGAGAAGCAGATTTACATTCTGTTCGAACAAATGGTAGAGTTAGCCAAAGATAAAGGAATGAGAAGTTTATTTTTGGCAACAAATAAAAGTGTGGCACTGCCGTTTTTTAACCTACTAGGTTTTAAAAAAGTTGGACGTGGTGATCTGCCGCTGGAATTTTACCAATCTCAACACATTCGACATGTTTTAAATGTGGATAACTCATTATTTTTAAAAATTTCAATTTGATTGTGGATATATTGCGAAAGTTATCCACTTTTTTCATGGCTTTATACACAATTTGTGGATAAGAACTTGTATTTATCCCCACCTTCTTTTATACTTTCAAACGTATTAATGGAAAAACGGAGTAGAACGCCTTGTTTCGTCAAATTTCGACGAAAGGGAAGCTGGATGATAAAGGTGGATAACTATGAATACGATTGTTTGGAAAGTGGATAAGTATGTGGATAATTTAGAAAGAAATCCACAAGTTGTGGATGCCGCTAGATTTTTGCGGGAAAATGAAGTGGTAGCCATACCGACAGAGACGGTTTACGGGCTTGGCGGTAATGCAGAAAGCGATGAAGCAGTGGAAAAAATTTATATGGCAAAAGGCCGGCCTGGGGATAACCCGTTAATTATTCACATTGCGGAAAAGGAGCAGCTTAACCGCTTTGTGGCGGAAATTCCGGCCAAGGCGCAAATCCTGATGGACAAATTTTGGCCGGGGCCTTTGACTATTATTTTTAAACTGAAGGAAGGAATTCTGTCGGAAAAAGCCACTGCAGGACTTGCAACTGTCGGGGTTCGGATGCCTGCTCACCCGGTAGCACTGGCGCTGTTGAAAACCTGTGGCTTGCCGATCGCTGCACCTAGTGCCAACAGCTCTGGGAAACCAAGCCCGACAAAGGCAGATCATGTGATTGATGACTTAAACGGCAAAATTGCGGGTGTGTTGGACGGCGGATCGACTGGGGTTGGCGTTGAATCAACGGTGCTTGATTGTACGGAGGAAATTCCCGTGATCCTTAGGCCAGGCGGAGTGACAAAGGAACAGCTTGAAGATGTGATCGGAAAAGTCGTTATAGACCGTGCGCTGGTCGATGAATCAGCCAAACCTAAAGCACCAGGCATGAAATACCGCCATTATGCTCCAAATGCCGAAATGTATTTGGTGTCAGGATCCAGGGAGTTTCTTCAGCAGCTTGTGGTTGAAAAGCGCCGGGAAGGGCTGCAAGTCGGAGTACTGACGACAAAGGAGTATCAGTATGATTATAAGGCTGATGTTGTCCTGGCCTGCGGCGAGCGAGCAGATCTGGAATCAGTTGCAGCGGCTCTTTATGATACGTTGAGGCGCTTTAACCAATTGAACGTGGACGTTATTTTTAGTGAGATGTTTCCGGGTTCCGGTGTAGGAGAGGCGATCATGAACAGGCTTCAAAAAGCGGCTGGTCATAAGGTTATAACTGAAAAATAGCATAGTAAACGAAGCACCAGATTTCCACATGTGGAGATCTGGTGCTTTTGTATGTCTGGCTTCACTTCTAAAATTGTTTGGACGTGCATATGTTGAAATAGTTAGTCCAAGGAGGCTGAAGAGATGTCAGATATGTTTGGCGAAATCATAACACTCACAATCATGGCAGCAGCTTTAGGAATGGATGCCTTCTCTGTCGGGCTTGGCATGGGAATGTACAATCTGCGCCTCAGGAAAATTTTTAAGATCGGCATGACCATTGGAATTTTTCATGTTTGGATGCCACTTTTGGGCATACTTGCCGGGAAATTCCTTTCGGGAAGATTTGGAACACTTGCCTCCTTTTTGGGCGGCCTTTTATTAATTGTATTAGGTCTTAATATGATCTGGTCAAGTTTCAAACAAGAATCGGAAAAAGTGATGACCCCAGCAGGGATTGGTCTATTGATTTTTGCATTAAGCGTCAGCCTTGATAGTTTTTCAGTTGGTTTGACACTCGGCATATATGGTGCCAAAACATTGGTAGTTATTTTATGTTTTGGAATTATCGCTACCGTGCAGACATGGGCAGGTCTGCTTTTGGGAAGAAAGGTGCAGGGCTGGCTTGGAACATACAGTGAAGTTCTTGGCGGCGCTATTTTACTTGCTTTTGGTGTAAAGCTGATCATTCTGACGATATGAGGATTTGGTATACTTGGTAAATCCTTAGTAAACTTCCTTTATTTATGCTAGAGTAAAGATATGAATCTATAAAACTAATAATGGAGTTCTAAGGAGGGCTGCAAATTCGGCCGAAATCATCGATCAAGTTTTTCATCGGACTGACCATTTTGTTTTGTTTGTTCATTCCGAGTGTTTCTTTTGCTGAAACAGCTGGGCAAGGGAAGGGTATTCAGCTTTTAGAAATCATAACAGATCAAACGACCGTGATTAAAGGAATAACCTATCCGAATGCCACCGTTAAGGTTGGAAGTAAATCAGCCTTACTAAACAGTACGAAAGCAAATGCTGCCGGAGAGTTTTCCTTGGAGATTGCCAGACAGTCAGCGGGTATGAAATTGACGATTAGCGCGGAGGATGGCACAAATACATACACATTAGATGTAACCACCTTGAAAACCGGGTGGGTGCAACAGGACGGTCATTGGTATTACTATAACAGCAAGGGAGAAAAAGAGACTGGCTGGATAGAAGATCATGGTAAATATTATTATCTTGATCAAACTGGTCAGATGAAAATAGGTTGGTTGTTTGATCAGGGACATTGGTATTTCTTGGGGAATAATGGTGCCATGCAAACCGGCTGGATTTATACCGGAGGAAATTGGTATTACCTTAAGGAGAACGGTCAAATGCAAACCGGTTGGGTTCTTTCCGGCGGCAAACGATATTATCTAAATAGCACAAGCAGAATGGTTACTGGCTGGTTGAGGTATGGAAATAGTTGGTACTTTCTTGGCGCGAATGGAGCCATGCAGACTGGCTGGGTTTTATCTGGGGGAAAATGGTATTACCTAGGATCAAATGGTGTCATGCAAACCGGCTGGGTAAAGGTAAACGGGAAATGGTATTTTCTTAATCCTGATGGTTCTATGAAGACCGGCTGGGTGCAAAGCGGCCAAGATAAATATTACCTTGGTGCAAACGGGGCAGTTTCAGGTGCCATCCTTGATGCACCTCTGATCGGGCAGATGCCGGAGCTGCCGCGCGGCTGTGAAGTCACCTCTCTGGCAATGATGCTCCAAGACGCAGGTGTAAAAGTAAATAAGATGACATTGGCATACCAGGTGAAAAAAGATCCAACCCCCTATCGGAATGTGAATGGCCAGATCTATTTCGGCAATCCGAATACAGGATTTGTCGGTGATATGTATTCTTTTAACAAGCCGGGCCTTGGGGTCTATCATGGTCCGATTGAAGAACTGGCGAAAGCATATCTTCCGAATCGAATTGTTGATTTTACTGGCAGCAAGTTTGAAGAAATTTATCAATATTTGAATAATGGAAATACCGTATGGGTGATTAATAATACTTTGTTTGATAATGTGCCATTCCAATACTGGCAAGTCTGGAATACACCGTCGGGAAAAATTTCGATAACCTACAAGGAACACAGTGTGCTGGTGACAGGCTATGACAGCCAGTATATTTATTTCAATGACCCACTTGCTGTGGTGAAAAACCGAAAGGTAGAGATCGGTGCCTTCAAGCGGGGATGGGAACAAATGGGCAGGCAGGCCATCAGCTCTCAGTAATGACTGATTTTTTTGAACAAAATGGATGTCAGCCTTCGTTTGTTTTATAATAGAATAAAAGGGGGGGCTGACAAGATGCAGCGTATTTTATTTGTTTGTACGGGAAATACATGCCGGAGTCCGATGGCGGAAGCTATTTTGAAAAGTAAAAATATTGCAGGTATGGAAGTGAAATCTGCAGGGATTTTTGCTGCAAATGGCACCGAGGCATCGCCCCATGCAAAGAAAGTATTGGAAGATAACCATATCACCCACAATCATCGCTCCACCATGTTAACCAGACAAGAAGTGGACTGGGCCGATCTAATTTTGACGATGACTGCCGCACATAAATTCGCTATTCAGGAACAGTACCCGCAGGCGATTGAAAAATTATTTACGCTGAAGGAATTCGTTGGCGAAACGGAAAACCAAGATGTTTCTGACCCGTTCGGCGGGAATTTAACTGTTTATCAAGAAACGTTCCAAGAACTAGGCACATTGATTGACAAAGCGATTGAAAAGATGAAGCAAATGGAACAAGATTAGAACAGATACAAATAACGATGCGACTTTTCGGCCTTTTGCGCTACATAAGGCCGCGTGTTACCCGCCAAATGGCGGGTTTCTTTTTTTTTAT
>NZ_BCUZ01000155.1 GCF_001591485.1 Neobacillus fumarioli NBRC 102428
CAGCCCCTTTTATTACTTTACTTTAATTTCATTTGATATTGTTTTAATTCTTTCTCAGAGCATAGAACAAAATGGCCTGGGCTAACTTCCCTAAATTCAACCGGTTCATTCAGCTCGTAATTATGGATAGCAGGATCATACGTTTTCCGTTTCCGGGTCCGTTCAGTGATTGGATCAGGTACCGGAATGGCTGATAATAGTGATTGCGTATATGGATGAAGCGGGTTCCGGTAAAGCTCTTCAGAAGGTGCAAGCTCAACCATTTTCCCGAAATACATAACTCCGATTCGATCACTAATATACTTTACCATTGAAAGATCATGGGCAATAAAGAGATAAGTTAGTCCTTTTTCATGTTGCAGCTTTTTCATCAGATTCACTACTTGGGCTTGAATCGATACGTCCAAGGCGGAAATAGGCTCATCTGCGATGATAAATTCTGGTTCAACTGCTAAAGCCCGAGCAATTCCAATCCTTTGCCGCTGGCCCCCGGAAAATTCATGCGGATAACGGTTTGCGTGTTCTTTATTTAATCCAACCGTTTCCAGCAACTCATATACACGATCCATTCGTTCCTTTTGGGATTTTGCGAGTCCGTGTATATCGATTCCTTCGGCAATGATATCTGCGATCTTTAATCTCGGATTTAAAGAGGCATATGGATCCTGGAAAATCATTTGCATTTTCCGATTGAATTCCTTTAGCTCCTTTTTTGACTTTCGGCCATGGACATTGACCCCGTTAAACAAAACCTCACCGTCAGTAGCATTGTATAGACGGATGATAGTCCGGCCGGTTGTAGATTTCCCACAGCCGGACTCACCTACCAATCCCATGACTTCTCCTTTATAAATATCAAAAGATACATTATCAACGGCTCTCACTTCATTCGGTTTACCCACATTAAAATATTGCTTTAAATTTTTGATCTCCAGTAATTTTTTGGTTTCGGCCATCTATTTTCCCCCCTTTACACCAACATACTGTTGCATTCGCCTCTTTACTGCTTCTGGCGGTTCAACTTTTGGTGCATTAGGATGTAAGAGCCATGTGGCAGCATAATGGGTGTCAGATACTTTGAAAAATGGCGGCTCTTGTTCTAAATCGATTTTCATAGCATATGGATTTCTTTGGGCGAACGCATCTCCTTTTGGAGGATCCAAAAGGTCAGGAGGTGTACCCGGAATCGAATATAGTTCCTCATCATTTGTTTCCATATCTGGCATAGAACTAATTAATCCCCACGTATATGGGTGCTTCGGATTGTAGAAAATTTCATCTGCCGTTCCAATTTCCACAATTTTCCCGCCATACATGACAGCCACCCGATCGGCCACATTGGCTACAACCCCGAGGTCATGGGTAATGAAAATAATCGAAGTATCAATTTTCTTTTGCAAATCCTTCATTAATTCAAGAATTTGTGCCTGGATCGTTACGTCTAGCGCAGTGGTCGGCTCGTCCGCAATCAGAACTTTCGGATTGCATGCTAAAGCGATCGCGATCACAACCCTTTGTCTCATCCCGCCCGAAAATTGATGTGGATACTGGTTCACCCTGATTTCCGGTTTTGGGATTCCTACCAGTTTTAATAATTCGATCGCTCTTTCCTTCGCAGCTTGCTTGCTCATTTTTTGATGCTTAATAAGCGGCTCCATAATCTGAGTGCCAATTTTCATCGTTGGATTCAAAGAGGTCATCGGATCTTGGAAAATCATTGAAATATCATGGCCGCGAATTTTTTGCATTTGCTTATCAGTCAGTTTGGTAAGATCTTTTCCGTCAAAAAGGATTTGTCCACTTTTAATTTCGGAATTCTGAGCTGGAAGCAGCCGCATGATTGATTTCGTTGTAACCGATTTACCAGAGCCGGATTCACCTACGATTGCAAGCGTTTCCCCTTTATATAAATCAAAGCTGACGCCCCGGATCGCCTTTACTTCACCAGCAAAGGTATGAAAGGAAATATTTAAATCCTTTACTTGTAAAATTTTCTCCACGTTCATTCACCTACCTTCTAATCGCGCATTTTTGGATCGAGTGCATCCCGAAGCCCATCAGCTACTAAGTTAAAGCATATCATGATTAAAGCAATCATAATAGAAGGGAAAATCATTTGAAAAGAATATGCAAGCATTTGCTTGTATCCTTCATTGACCAGCGTTCCTAATGACGCTTTTGGTTCCTGCAAGCCTAAACCAATGAAACTTAAAAATGCTTCAAAGAAAATCGCGTTTGGAATGGAAAACATTGTGTTAATAATGATGATTCCAAACATGTTAGGAATCATATGTTTGAAAATAATCGAGGTATTTGAAGCACCAAGGGTTCTTGCTGCTAAAACAAACTCCTGATTTTTAAATTTCAGTACTTGTGCACGCACAACCCTAGCCATACTTGTCCAACTTGTAAAGGTGATGGCGATAATAATTGGAACCATTCCAGGTTTTAAAACAAGAATCATTAATATAGCGACAACAAGATTCGGAATGCCGACAATAATCTCCAAGATTCGCTGCATAATACTGTCCGTTCGGCCGCCGATGTATCCAGAAACGGCCCCATACGTAACACCGATCAGCATATCGACTAATGCAGCCATAAAGGCAATGAACAGCGATACTTGTGTTCCCTTCCAAAGTCTAGCAAAAATATCGCGACCAAGTTCATCCGTACCAAACCAGTAATATTGCTTCACATGGCGGGCTTCATAGGCATTATAGGACGTTCCATCTTTTCTTGTTAATGTACCGTCAAATGGAAGCCAATGAATATGCTCTAATCCCTGTACCCGTGGCGGCAAGTCATGGTTATCCGTATTTTGCGTATCAAATTTATAGGGGGTGATGAGCGGTCCAACAAATGATAGAATCAACAAAATCACGATCACCACTAAACTGATGACTGCCCCTTTATTCTTACGGACTCGCAGCCAGGAATCCTGCCAAAAATTAAGGCTTGGCTTGGCGATTTTTTCACTTTTAGACGGATCAATATGGGCGGGTGCAAACATATCATTTGAAACTCGCTCTTTGTTAATCATTTAGCCTTCCCCCCCGAAATACGAATACGTGGGTCGATGATCCCATACAAAATATCAACAACTAATATAATGAACACAAATAAAGCGGCGAATAATATAGATGTTCCCATAATAACAGGATAATCGTTTGTCATAATAGATATCACGAATTGATCCCCAATGCCGGGAATTCCAAAAATATGTTCAATGACAAGAGAGCCTGTCATCAAACTTACTGCCAACGGTCCCATAACTGTAATCACTGGTATTAAAGCATTTCTTAATGCATGTTTTACACTAATTTCCCAATAGCTCGCACCCTTAGCCTTCGCAAGGGTAATATAATCGGATCCCAATACTTCAACCATTTCTGTTCGCATAAAACGAGCGGCAATGGAAATTGGAAACATCGCTAAAGCAATGGTAGGTAAGATTGTGTAGGTAGGACCATTCCAAAACATTACTGGAAGCCAGCCTAATTTTACGGCAATATAAAATTGCAATAGACCTGCGAATACGAAGTTTGGGATGGATTTACCAATAACAGCAATAAATGTGGCACCGTAATCGACCCAAGTGTTTTGTTTTAGGGCTGCTATCACACCCAAAACAATTCCAAGCAGTGCACCTACAATTAATGCTTGGGCACCAAGCTGAGCTGAAGGGCCAATGCGTTGAGCGAGAAGTTCTGTTACTGGAGTGTTATTAAACTGAAAGGAGACACCTAAATCGCCTTTTAACATATTCACTATATAATGAACATATTGAACAGGCACAGGCTGATCAAATCCATATTTAACCAACAATATATGGCGCTGGGTATCTGAAAGTTTTTCCCAGTTGTTAAAAGGGGTGCCTGGGATTAACTTCATGAGGAAAAAAGTAACGGATACAACAATAAATAAAGTGATAATCATATAGAGAACCCGTTGCAAGAGATATTTTACCATGCCCACACCTCCTAATTAATTAAATGTTCGACATTGTTCGACAATTCTGATACAGGTAAAAAGAGAGTATATTTTTTGATATACTCTCTTTCTATTTGGTTTAAAGTGGAACGTTATTTGTAAACTTTCACCCATTCGAAACTATAATCTGAATATGGGTTGTGTTGTAAACCTTTTACTTTCGGATTTACTAGAATGTTCACAGTACGTTGATAAAGCGGTACAAGAGCTGCATCATCTTCTAACAAGATTTTCTCAGCATCTTGAAGAGCTTTCCAGCGCTCATCCGGTTTAGCTGCCAAAGTAGTTTGGGCATCTTTTACCAATTTATCGTATTTAGGATCGCTGTAACTCATATGGTTTTGACCGCCACCAGTTAAGAATAGGTCCATGAAAGTCATAGGATCACCATAGTCTGGTCCCCAGCCGGCATGTAATAGGTCGTAATCTTGTTTATCTTCACGGTCAATACGGATTTTGAATGGAACACTTTGAATATTAACCGTTAAACCTGGGAGTGTTTTCTCTAATTGGTCTTTAATGAATGCATCTTCTTTCTTAGCAGTTTCAGTATCTTGGCCAACCATCGTGAATGTTATAGAAGTTTTTCCAAGTTCTTTTAAGCCTTGTTCCCAAAGTTTCTTAGCTTGTTCTTTATCTGTTTTCAGATAAGTACCTGCACCATCACGGAAGTCTTTGCCGTTATTGTAGGCAAACTCTTTTGGCACAATGTAGTTGGCCTCTTCTGAACCATTTGCCAATACGTTGTTCACATATTGTTTTCGATCGATGGCTAGAGCAAGTGCTTTACGAATATTTACGTTTTTCAACACAGGGTTGTTTTCGTTCAATTTCAACCACCACATAGATGGTTCAAGATATTGAACTAACTCTTTTGAACCTTGGTATTGAGAAATGATGGCTGATGAAGCAAGCCGTCCAGTAATATCTGCTTGTCCTGTAGTAAAGGCATTTACAGCTGCTTGCGGATCCTTTACAACGTTAAAGTTGATTTTCTTTAAAGTAACGTCTTTTGCATCCCAGTAAGTATCATTCTTTTCTAATGTCCATTTGTCAGCCGAAGTACCATCCCATTGAGTCAATTTAAATGGACCGTTATAAAGCAGGTGGGAAGCATCTTTCGCATAGTTTGCTCCTTGTGATTCTACAAACTTTTTGTTTTGCGGATAGAAAGCTGTGAAAGTTAATAGTGAATCAATATATGGAAGCGGTCTCACTAAATCGATTTCTAAAGTATAATCATCTAATGCTTTAATGCCTAAAGATGAAACTGGTGCTTTACCTTCACTGATTTCAGTTGCGTTTTTGATTTTATCTGTCATCATATATGGAACATATGGGGAAGCAGTTTTCGGATCGATTCCACGCTGCCAAGCATAAACAAAGTCGTTGGCAGTTACTGGATCACCATTTGACCATTTCGCATCTTTTCTCAACTTAATGGTTAATACGGTTTTATCTGCATTATATTTCGGCATCCCTTCAGCAATATCTGGAATTACCTTCTTACCTGTCTGATCCAGACGATACAAGCCTGCGTTTACTTGAGAAAGGATCTCGCTGCCAAGAACATCTTGGTTCATGACGCTGTCTAAAGTTGGAATTTCAGCAGTTTCCAAGACATTGATTTCTTGTTTGGCTGCCAGCTGGCCAGCTGAGCCGTCAGTATTCTTGCCTTTGCTGCTATCGCTGCTGGAACTGCCGGAGCATGCGCCTAAAAACATACTTGTGGCTAGTGTTGATGCCAATAGTAGTGAAAGTTTTGATTTCTTCACTAGTAGACCTCCCTTTTCTATTATTATGAAAAATTACCACATTTCTTATT